>JBDTQQ010000274.1:0-4453 GCA_039932075.1 Pseudarthrobacter sp.
GGGTGCCCATGGCTCCGGCTCCACGGAACCAGCCGAATATCCCACTGCTGCCGTCACGCCCTCGGCCCGCCACGAGATGACCGCCGCCGGTCCGGCAGCGGAAACCACCAAGGTCTGGCTCGGCGTCGGCCTGGTGGGTTCGGCCGGAGCCGCCGGCCTCCTGTTTGCCAGGATCCGTAAGTTCTGAACGTTGGTCAGTTGTGAAATTGCACACTTCTACGCCTTGTAGAAGTCGCCGGTTTCGACTTGGGAGGGCGGAACGGGCAAACTGGTAGGCATGAGCCACACTTCTGCCGAATCTGTCACTAAAATCGAAGAATCAGCCAAGCAGTTCTTCACCCTCTGGACCGTTTTCAAGCGCTCTGAGACCTTGGTGCGCAGCGCTGACGCCGCCGCCGATTTCGATGCCCTGCTGTCCCGGCTCGCCGACGCCGGCGTGACGCACCGCGGCAGCTACGACGTCTCCGCCATGCGCGCCGACGCCGACGTCATGGTGTGGCTCCACGGGTCGAAGGCCGAAGCCCTGCAGCAGGCCATCCGCGACATCCGCCGCAGCAAGCTCTTTGCCGGCACGGAAATCGTCTGGTCGGCCATGGGTGTGCACCGCGAGGCAGAGTTCGCCAAGGACCACACGCCGGCGTACTCCCGCGGCGTGGAGCCGGCCGAGTGGCTGTGCGTCTACCCGTTCGTCCGCTCCTACGAGTGGTACCTGCTGCCCGACGCCGAGCGCGGCAAGATGCTCCGCGACCATGGCCTGCTGGGCCGTGAGTTCCCGCAGGTCATTTCCAACACCGTCTCAGCCTTCGCCCTCGGCGACTGGGAATGGATCCTGGGCCTCGAGGCCCCCGAACTGGTTGACTTGGTTGACCTGATGCGGCACCTGCGTTCCACCGAGGCGCGCAACCACGTGCGGGAGGAAATTCCGTTCTACACCGGCCGCCGCGTCACCTCGGCCGAGGTCGCAGAGGTCCTGGCATGACCGGCTCTGATCCCCAAGCAGGCCCGTCGGTGACCACGATCAACCCGGTCACCGAAGCCGGCCGGATGGCACCCAAAGAATATGACGCAGTCCTCCTCGCGTCCTTTGGCGGACCCGAGGGCCAGGACGACGTCCTTCCGTTCCTGCGCAACGTCACCCGCGGCCGCGGCATCCCGGACGAGCGGCTTGAAGAGGTATCCCACCACTACCGGGCCAACGGCGGCATCAGCCCCATCAACCAGCAGAACCGTGAGCTCAAGGCTGCCCTCGAAGGTGAGCTCGCGGCGCGCGGAATCAGCCTTCCGGTGCTGTGGGGCAACCGCAACTGGGACCCTTACCTTCCACAGACCCTGCAGGACGCGTACGACGCCGGCCACCGCAAATTGCTCATGGTCACCACGAGTGCCTACTCCTGTTACTCCAGCTGCCGCCAGTACCGCGAGGACATCGGCGTGGCCCTGACGGAGACCGGGCTGGACGGCCGGCTGGAGGTGGACAAGGTACGCCAGTACTTCGACCACCCCGGCTTTGTGGAACCGTTCATTGCAGGAACTGCTGCAGGCCTTGCGGACGTCCGCGCCCAGCTTGCCGCCGCGGGCACGCCGGACGCCCCCGTACACATCCTCTTTGCGACGCACTCCATCCCCACCAGAGATGCCGAAGCCGCCGGCCGTTCCGAGCTGGAGCCACGCGAGTTTGAGGAAGGCTCGGCCTACGTGGCCCAGCACCTGGCAACGGCCGCGGCGGTCATTGACAAGGTCAAGGCCGAGTCCGGCCTGACGGCGCCGTGGTCCTTGGTCTACCAGTCCCGTTCCGGTGCCCCGCACGTGCCATGGCTGGAGCCCGACATCAACGATGCCATCGAGGAGCTGGCGGGCCAGGGCATCAAGGGCATCGTCATCGTCCCGCTGGGCTTCGTCAGCGACCATATGGAGGTCGTGTGGGACCTGGACACCGAAGCCATGGAAACCTGCCGCAACCTGGGACTCGCCGCGACGCGCGTTCCGACGCCCGGTACCCACCGGAAGTTCGTGAACGGCCTCGTGGACCTCATTTCGGAACGGACGCGTGCCAACAACATCAGCGACCGGCCTGCCATGACGGCCCTCGGCCCGTGGTACGACGTCTGCCGGCCAGGATGCTGTGCCAATTTCCGCGGCGAAAAGCCGACCATCGCCGGAGCCGACACCACCGTTGGCACAGGGCATGACGAGTACCCGGCAGGCGGCGCAGGCACTGCCGGGGGAGAAGGCAAGCCGTGACCGTACGGATCGGAACACGGGCCAGCAAACTGGCCCTGACCCAGACCCAGCAGACGGCTGACCAGCTGGCCGCCGTCGGAGGCTTCCCGGTGGAACTTGTCCACATCACCACCGAGGGCGACGTCAAAACGGGATCACTGTCCCAGATGGGCGGCACCGGGGTGTTTGTCGCCGCCCTGCGCGACGCGCTGCTGCAGGAAACCTGCGATGTTGCGGTGCACTCGCTCAAGGACCTTCCCACGGGCGCGGCACTGGGCCTGACCATCGCGGCGACGCCCAGACGGGCGGATGTGCGGGACGTGCTGTGTGCGCGCGACGGACTCAAACTGGCCGACCTGCCGCGGGGGGCCAAGGTGGGCACCGGCTCGCCGCGCCGTGCCGCCCAGCTTCGTGCCGCCCGCCCGGACCTTGACGTGCAGGACATCCGCGGCAATGTGGATACGCGCCTGGGCCGCGTACCCGGCCTGCCCGGCAACGCTGACACCGCACCGGGCGACCTCGACGCCGTCGTCCTGGCAGCCGCCGGCCTGGAACGCATCGGCCGCCTCGACACCGTCAGCGAATTCTTCGAGACGGACGTTATGCTCCCCGCACCCGGGCAGGGATCGCTGGCCATTGAATGCAGGACAGCTGACGCCCCGCGCAGGGCCGGTTCCACCGAAGGATCCCAAGGTGTCCTCGCCCAAGCCCTGGCCGCGCTCAACGATGAGGACACCCGCCTCGCCGTGACCGCCGAACGTGCAGTGCTCGCGCGCCTCGAAGCGGGCTGCGCCGCCCCGGTGGGGGCCTTCGCCTCCCGCAAGGGCAGCATGCTGTACCTTGAGGCGGCGGTGTGCGCCGTGGACGGGACGAAGATCGTGCGCGAAAAGAAGGCGACCGACGGGCTGACCGAGGTTGGCGCCACGCTGCTCGGCGTCGAGGTGGCCGAGCTCCTGCTCGCCGCCGGCGCCGCGGAGATCGCGGACCTTGCCGCGTCCTGATGACCTGGCGGCTCTGGGTGACAGGCGCGTCCTGATCACCCGGAGCGCCGACCGTGCCCGGCCGCTGGCGTCGCTGCTCAGCAGCCTGGGCGCCGAGCCCCTGATCCTGCCGCTCATCGATTTTGAACGGGCCACGGACCAGCCGGCGCTCGACGCCGCCCTGGATGACTTGGCGGCCGGGGCCTTCGACTGGTTTGTGGTCAGCAGCATCACCACGGTGCGCGTGCTCGTGGAAAACGCGGCCCGGCGCGGGACCACGCCGGCAGCACTGGTGCCCAGGCGCACGCGAGTGGCCACGATCGGGCCGTCCTCCCGGCAGGTCCTGCAGGCCGTGGGCATGTCCGTCACGCTGGCCCCGGAGGACAACCAGTCTGCCGACGGGCTGGTGAGCCTTTGGGCCGCAGCCCCGGAACGCGTGCTGCTGCCGCAGGCGGACATCGCTGCGCCGGGGTTGCGCGAGGGACTTGCCGCCAAAGGCGCCGACGTGACCTCCGTCGTGGCCTACCACACCGTGGATTTCCCGGCCCGGCCGGAACTCCGCCTGGCAGCGGAACTGCCGCCCGCCGTCGGCGGTTCCACACCGGCGGCACCGCCGGAGCTGAGCCCGCCGCAGGTCAGAAAAGAGCTCGACGACGGCACCATCGACGCCGTCGTGGCTGCCTCGCCCAGTGCCGCCCGCCGCATTGCCGCGGCCCTGCTCCCGCTGGGCGGGTGCCGCTTCATCGCCATCGGGCGTCCGACGGCGGCAGAAGCTGACGCACTGGGCATCCCCGTGGCCGCCACCGCCAAAGTACCCACCCCGGACGGCATTGTGGCCGCCCTGGGCACCGTATTCGTCAACGAAGGGAACACCCGATGAGCTTTCCGAACCACCGCCCCCGCCGCCTCCGCACCACTCCGGCCATGCGCCGGCTCACCGCCGAATATCGCCTGGCACCGGCGGACCTGATCCTGCCCGCTTTCATCCGCGAAGGCATCAGTGAGCCGGCACCCATCACGTCCATGCCGGGCGTGGTGCAGCACACCACCGATTCGCTCAAGCGTGCCGCCGCGGAGGCCGTGGAACTGGGCGTCGGCGGCATCATGCTGTTCGGCGTTCCCGCCGTGCGCGATGCCCGCGGCACCGCGTCCCTGGATCCGGACGGCGTCCTGAACAAGGGCATCCGCGACATCCGTGCCGAGGTGGGCGATGACCTGGTGGTCATGGGCGATCTGTGCCTGGACGAATTCAC
>JBDTQQ010000275.1:0-4446 GCA_039932075.1 Pseudarthrobacter sp.
CGGTCAGGAGCAGCGGGTGCGCGTCGGGATGGAATTCCGGATACTCGCCCAAAACACGCCAGGCGGCCCAGTCGGTGGGGCTGCCCTGCCCGTAGATGGATTCGTGCATCAGGGCATAGAGCGGATTACTCCGGCGCGATACCATTCCCTGCACCTGCTCGAGGAACGTATCGGACAGCCTGGGTCCGTGCGGTGTGTCGGTGAAGGCTCCCTCGAGGAGGTAGTGAAGGCCGTCCACGCGGGTGTTTCCGCCGAGGAAAGCGCCCACCATCTGGAAGCGTTCCACTGTCAGCCTGCCGCCGTCGGGAAGGAACTCTTCGGCCTGCCGCAGGTGGGCGGCGATCCGCTCCACGGTCAGGAGGTCCTCCGGATACCAATCGAAGTATTCGGTGTTACGCGCGGCGACGCGCCTGAAGGTGGCGCGATAGACGTCGTCGGCAGGCCCGGCCAGCGGCGCCAGGCCTCCGGTAATGAGGGCTTCCCTGACACCTTCCGGCGCAAAGGAAAGGTACGTGAGCGCGCAGAATCCGCCATAGCTTTGTCCGTAGATGCTCCAAGGTCCGGAGCCGAGTGCCGCACGAATGAGCTCCGCATCGGCCACGATGGAGTCCGCGCGGAAGTGTTCCAGATAAGCAGCCTGTGCCTCGGCAGTTCCCTGTGCCGGCAGGGAGTTCCGGTCGATGGGTGACGAAAGGCCGGTGCCGCGCTGGTCCAGCATGAGGATCCGGAAGTCCCGGGCGGCTGCCTTGCTCCAGCCGCCCAGCGAAGCCAGCCTGTTCCCGCGGCCGCCCGGCCCACCCTGGAGGAAGAGCAGCCAGGGAAGGTCTTCGGCCTCAGCGCTGGAGTGGTCCGAGGAGACGTACTCCCGGGCAAAGACTGTGATGGTCTCCGGCCCGGTGCCGCTGTCACCCGTCGCAGGCGCGAAGTGGTCCAGCGGCACGGTGAAGTAGTGCTCGGCGGTGCGCATGCCGCGGAATTCGTGGCGGGCCTTGACTGCATGGCGGAGGGGAGGGGCCGGACGCAGGGTTCCGGCGGATGCGGCCTGGTCAGGCACGTGCAGCCGCCGGCATGTTGGTGCCAAAGCTCTCCAGCGCGTCGCCGGTCAGCCGGAATGTGGACCAGCCGTCCATGGGGCGGGCGCCGAGGCTCCGGTAGAAGTTGATGGACGGCTCGTTCCAGTCCAGGACACTCCATTCCACCCGGGCGTAGCCGTTTTCGACGGCGGTGGCAGCCAGGTGCTTCAGGAGCGCCTTGCCGTGGCCTTCGCCGCGGGCGTGCGGGCTGACGTAGAGGTCCTCCAGGTAGATGCCGTGGACGCCTTCCCAAGTTGAGTAGTTCAGGAACCAGAGCGCGAACCCCTGGACCTCGCCGCCGGCGTTTTCCGCCATGGTGGCGAACACCCGGGGATTCTCGCCGAACAGCACCTCTGCCAGCATCTCCGGCGTGTTGTGGACTGCGTCGGGTTCCTTTTCGTAGATGGCCAGTTCATGGATCATCTGCAGGATGGCGGGGACGTCTTGCCGGGTGGCGGGGCGGATTACACTCATGGGTCGAGTTTACAAGGGGTCTGTTGAACAGAGTGCCTCTGAAGGCTACCGCCAGCGGAGCCGAGAGCTGCCGTACCGGACCGGGCTTTCCGCATATTCAAGCGGGACACCATCCGCCAGAATGGGCGGCCCCACGAAACGCAGGCTCCCATACGGGCTCTCCATGACTCGAAATTCCGGTCCGGGCAGGGCTCTCCCGGAGGTGCGTACGTCAGGGAGCCGCAATAGTTCCTCAGCGGTTCGGGCCAGGGACAGCCGGGCCGCTCCGCCGTTTCCGCTTCTGAGCCGCTCGGCCAGCAGGGCGAGGGCTGCCGCCGCCAGGCCGTATCCCGTAGCGTGATCCAGTGCCTGCACCGGAAGTGCGCCGGGCATCCACCCGTTGCCGGCCGCGTGGCCATACCTTTCAGCAATCCCGCAGGCTGCCTGAACCAGGCTGTCGAAACCGCGCCGGCCGTTCCACGGGCCGCCGTCACCCCAGGCGCTGAGGGTGACCACCACAAGTCCGGGCCGGGCTGACAATAGCGACTCAGCCCGCAGCCCGAACCGATCGAGTCCACCGGCCCGGTAACCGGTTACCACCACGTCCGCAGAATCAATGAGGCCCCTCACGGTCTCCAATACCGCGGGGTTCCCGAAGTCCGCCACAGCGCTGCGTTTGTCGAAGCCTGAGTCAATGAACGCATCGGTCAGCTCCGGAAGGTGCGGCGGGTCGATGCGCAGGACATCCGCGCCGAGGGCTCCGAGGAGCCGTGTGGCGGTCGGGCCGGCGATGACGCGGGTCAGGTCCAGCACCTTGAGGCCCGCCAGTGGACGTTGGGGATCCGGCGACGGCTTCCAGGACGGGAGCGGGACGCCTCGTCGGGACTGCGCGGGCGGACGGGAGATGCGGATCCACGGACCGGCACTGGCCGCCGCGTGCATCGGCGTCGCCAGCCATTCCCCGCGCCTCCGGACGGCAGCAGCCACACCGTTGTGCGCCGTGATGGCTTCCTCCGCCTCGAGGGACGTCATGCGCAGCAGGGCCTGATCCACGTCCGGTGGCGTGCCGGCGGAGAGCGCTGCCATGAGACGGGCCGCGTGGTGCGGATAGTTGGCATGCACGCGGATCCAGCCGTCCGAGGTGGCGCGGAACCCCGACAGGGGACCGAAACCCTCCGCTTTCTTGCCCGCGATCCGCAGGTGCCCCAGCGAATCAAAGGAAGAAGCTGTGGAACCTGCGGCCAAAGCATATCTCCCCGGTGTCGCCGTCAGGGCGTTCAGCGCGGTGGCGGCTGCCTGGACGGCGCCAAGGGCCAGGCCTTCAACATCCAGTGGACCGTGCCACCACGTCCGTGGTCCCTCCCACTGCGCCGCAGGCCGGGCGCTCAAGGCGTCCAACACCCGCAGGCTGGCGGTCAGGTCGGGGACGGACTCCATGGCGCGGGCACTTACAACCGGTTGACGTCGGTGACCTGGACCACGGCGGTTCCGGTCTCGTCCGACGCAGCCAGGTCCACTTCGGCTGAGATGCCCCAGTCATGGTTGCGGGCCGGATCGTCGAAGATCTGCCGGACCTTCCAGCGCCCTGGTTCCTCGGTGATGATGAGCAGCCCGGGGCCGCGGGCGTCCGGCCCGGTGCCGATGTCGTTGTGTTCGTCAAAATAGTCGTCGAGGACGTCTTCCCACCGGTCGGCATCCCAGCCCGCGCCGGCGTCGAGTTCGCCCAGCGCGGCCGCGTCCTCATCGGCGAACAGTTCCACGCGGCGGAACATTTCGTTGCGGACCATAACCCGGAAGGCCCGGATGTTGGAAGTGAGCGACGGCGGCGGGGGAGGGGGAGCGTCGTGCGGGGTGGGTGCCGCACCGGAGGTTAGTTCCTCCCATTCGTCCAGGAGGCTGGAGTCCACCTGCCGTACCAGTTCACCAAGCCACGCGATGAGGTCCTCAAGATCCTCCCGCAGCATGTCCTGAGGCACCGTCTGGCGCAGCGCCTTGAAGCAGTCCGCAAGGTAACGCAGTACGATGCCTTCGGAGCGGGCCAGGCCGTAGAACTGAACGAACTCACCGAAGTTCATGGCACGTTCGTACATGTCCCGGGCCACTGACTTGGGCGCCAATTCAAAGTCGCCCACCCACGGTGCGGCCTTGCGGTAGACCTCGAACGCTTCGCCCAACATTTCCGCGAGCGGCTGCGGGTAAGTGACATCCTCCAGCATTGCCATCCGCTGGTCGTACTCGATGCCGTCTGCCTTCATCGCCGCGATGGCCTCCCCGCGGGCCTTCTTCTGCTGCGCAGAGAGGATCTGCCGGGGTTTCTCGAGGGTAGCCTCGATCACGGACACCACGTCCAACGCGTACGACGGCGACTCCGGGTCGAGGAGTTCCAGCGCCGCCAGCGCAAACGGCGAGAGCGGCTGGTTCAGCGCAAAGTTGGCCTGCAGGTGGACGGTGAGCCGGACTGTCCTGCCGTCTGCGCCCTGCTCCGCCTCGGGGATGCGTTCCACCACCTCGGCGGCCAGGAGCTCGCGGTAGATTCCCAAGGCGCGTTTCATCAGCCGCAGCTGCGAGGACCGCGGCTCGTGGTTCTCGGTCAGCAGGCGGCGCGCCGCGGTGAACGGGTCCCCGGGCCGTTCCATCAGGTTCATCAGCATCGAGTGCGTCACGCTGAAGCTCGAGCTCAGTGGATCGGGCACGGACTCGACGAGCCGCTTGAACGTTGGTTCGCCCCAGGAAACAAACCCCTCGGGCGGCGTCTTCTTGACTACCTGGCGGAGCTTCTTCTGATCATCGCCGAACTTGGCCGTGGCCTTCGCCATGGCCTTCACGTTCTCGGTCACGTGCTCCGGCGCCTGCACCACAACGGTCCCCGCGGTGTCATACCCGGCGCGCCCGGCCCGGCCGGCGATCTGGTGGAACTCCC
>JBDTQQ010000276.1:0-4439 GCA_039932075.1 Pseudarthrobacter sp.
AGTCCTGCAGGAGCACCAGTGCGTCCAGCGGGTCGCCGTCTTCGCCCAGGGTGTTCTCGAAGAAACCGTAGTGCGTGGGGTACTGCATGGAGGTGAAGAGGACGCGGTCCAGGCGGACGCGGCCGGTCTCGTGGTCAACTTCGTACTTGACGCGGGAACCCTTGGGGATCTCGATGGTCACGTCATGCTTCATGGAATGCTCCTCGGCAATTGCAGGGGGTTCGCGGCACAGGAGACGAACCACAAAAGGAGTGTCGGTGCCGCCGACTATTATTGAGGATATAGCGAGAGGCCCAGGTTTCAGGAACTTGCGGGGAAATTTCAGGACTTGAGGACCAGCAGCAGCATGAAGGAAACATCGCGCCCCGCAGGGTTCAACGGGCCGTTCAAGGACGCTGCCCCCTCCGCGGCGAAGCGTATCGGCCGCCGCGTGCGGCAGTTCTGGCCAGTGGCCGCTCTGGTGGCCCTGATGCTGGCGCTCGCCGTTCCCGGGGGCCTGGTGATTGTGCCCGGCTTCCTCAGCCCTGCGCCACCGGCAGTCGCTCCTGCAACGCCGGCCTGGCAGCTGCCGCCCGCTACACTGTCCGCCCGGCAGGGCCTGTCCACGCTCACGGCCAGCGCGCCGGTGCCGCTGCCGGCAGCCGTCACGGCGCAGCTGGATGCCCTGTTAAAGTCCGACGGCGACGGCAGTTTCACGGGGATTGTCCAGGATGCGCTCACCGGCGATGTCCTCTATGACCGCGGCGGTTCGGAGAACCGGATCCCCGCCTCCAACATGAAGCTTTTCACTGCGGTGGCCGCCCTGCGCACGCTCGGGCCGGACCACCGCTTCAGCACCCGGGTCAGGGCTGGATCCGGCGCCAACCAGGTGGTGGTCACCGGAGGCGGCGATGTGCTCCTCAGCGCAGGCGAATCGGCGCCGGACCGGGTGATGGGCCACGCCGGGCTGGCCACCCTTGCCGCGGCTACCGTCGCAGCACTCCAGGCGAACGGAACAACCGGCGAAATGACGGTCCTGGTGGACGATTCCCTGTTCAGCGGCCCCGCACTGAACCCGGCGTGGGCTGACGGGGACGTTGCCGCCGGTGAGGTGGCACCGCTGTACCCGATTGCGCTGAACTCGGCACGCTACAACCCCGCCGTCACCACCGGACCGCGCCCGCAGGATTCGGCTGTCGCGGCCGCGGAGGCGTTCGCTGCGCAGCTCAAGGCGGCCGGTGCCGCTGCGGGACTTACGGTGGCGCCCGGCGTCGGGCGTTCCACCGCGTCGGACTCCGCGCCCGAAACGGCAACCAGCGCGCCCGTGGTGTTGGCGGAAGTACAGTCGGCTACCGTCGCCGAGCAGGTGGGCCTCATGCTGGAAACCTCGGACAACTATCTGGCGGAAGTCCTGGGCCGGATGGCCGCCGCGGGTAGGGGAGAGCCCGCCAGTAATGACGGCGCCGCCGCCGCGGTCCGCGCGCAGCTCGACGAACTGGGCATCGCCACCCCAACCATGCGGTTCGCGGATGTGTCCGGACTGGCCATTGGAAATCAGGCTTCTGCCCGCCAGCTGGCTGACGTGGTGCGTGCCATCACCACCGGAACGGATCGCCGGCTGCGGGCGGCGCTGGATGGTTTCCCGGTGGCCGGGCTGTCCGGGACCTTGGACGCCCGCTACGAAGATGCCGCCACGTCCCACGGCGCCGGCCTGGTCCGGGCCAAAACAGGGACGTTGAACTCGGTCATCGCACTTAGCGGCTACGTCGTGGACGCCGACGGACGGCTGCTGGTCTTCTCTTTCATCGGCAACGGGCTGACGCCTGGCGCGGCCGGAAACCGCGAGGCCGTGGACCGTGCCGCGTCCGCACTCGCCGCGTGCGGCTGCCGGTAGGCGGGGACAAGCGGCTGTGTCCCGCAAGAGCGGCCGCGCCCCGCAATAGCGTTGCTGGCCAGCACCGCGTATGCGGGCCGGAGCCGTTGAAGCCCCGGCAGGCCAGGTAATCGCCCGGCCAGGGTTCGCCGGTCAGCGAACTTAAGGACCATCCGCGGTGGGCTGTGATGTGATGGGGCTATGGAGTCCACTGAACGTGATTCGTCAGCACCGGCATCATCCAGCCCGGCCCAGGCCCTGATCAACTGGGACCTGGCCGCGTCCACTGCGGCGCGGCTGGCTTCCGCGGGCCCCACTCTGGGATCGGCGGAAATCAATGAGGCTGTGGACAGCCTCCGCCGCCTCGCGGACGCCTCGGTCCCGCATGTCCACGAAATCACCGGCCTCGAAGCCGCCCGCGATCTCCGGGACTCCTCTGTTCTCGTGGTGGATCGGGCGAACTGGGCCAAGGCCAACACCCAGAGTTTCGCCGTGATGCTCAAGCCCGCCATGGAAAAGATGCTCGAAAGCCGGCGCGGCACCGTCAGCCCCGCCGCGGCCAGCGTCAGCGGCGCCATCACCGGCAGCCAGCTCGGCGCGGTCTTGGCGTTCCTTTCCAGCAAGGTCTTGGGCCAGTACGATCCCTTCGCCGCGCTCGCCGAAGGCTCCTCGGCGCCCGCGGGTGGCAGGCTGCTGCTGGTGGCTCCCAACATCATCTCCGTGGAGCGGGAACTCAACGTCGCGCCCGAGGATTTCCGGCTCTGGGTCTGCCTCCACGAGCAGACCCACCGCGTACAGTTCGCCGCCGCACCCTGGCTCCGCCACCACATGCTGTCCGAGATCGACAACCTCAGCGTTCACTTGCTGGGCAATGTGGACTCGCTCATGGACCGTGCCTCGGCCGCGGCCCGGTCCCTCAAGGACCGGGCGGCCACCGGCAACACCCCCGGCCGCGGCGCCATCCTGGACTTGCTGCAGAACCCCGAGGAGAAGGCCTCCCTCTCACATCTGACGGCCGTGATGAGCCTGTTGGAGGGCCACGCGAACGTGGTGATGGACGCCGTCGACGCCAGCATCGTACCGTCCGTCAAGACCATCCGGCAGCGCTTCACCGATCGCGGCAAGGACCGCGGAGTCATCGAGAAATTCATCCGCAGCCTGCTGGGCCTTGACGCCAAGATGCGCCAGTACTCTGACGGCGCCAAGTTTGTCCGTGCGGTGGTGGACGTCGCCGGGATGGAGGGCTTCAACAGGGTCTGGGAGTCCGCGGACAACCTCCCCACCGAGCCTGAAATCCACGAGCCCAAGCTGTGGGTTGACCGGATGGGCCTCTAAGTGCCCGGTTCCCCCCACACGCCGGGTGCGCCCGAGGCGCCGGGTTCACCCGGTGAACCGGGTTCCCCGGCGCACGCCGAAAGGTTGCCGCACGCAAGCGGCCGACGGCGGCCCGGCAGGCTCGCGCCCGTCGTGGGCAAAGCGCGCAAAATGCTCCAGAACGCCCTGGCGGAGGCCGGCTATCCGGCGCATGTGCTGGTGGCCTGCAGCGGCGGACCGGATTCCCTGGCACTGGCAGCCGTGGCTGCCTACTTCGCCCGCCGCGGCCACGTCGACGGTCACCCCCTGACGGTGGGCGCCGTGGTGGTGGACCACCAGCTGCAGGAGGGGTCGGCGCAGGTGGCGGCGGCCACCTCTCAGGCCCTCAAGGAGCTCGGGCTTTCCCCGGTTGAGGTCCGGACCGTTGATGTTGCGTCCACGGGCATGGGCCCGGAGGCGGCCGCACGGGATGCGCGCCACACTGCCCTGGAAACCGCAGCCAGCGAACAGCGCGCCGCCGCGATCCTTCTCGGACACACGCTGGACGACCAGGCCGAACAGGTCCTCCTGGGCTTGGCCCGCGGCTCCGGCACCCGCTCGCTGGCCGGAATGCGGCCTGCCCGGGGCCTCCTGCTCCGGCCGTTCCTGGGCCTGCGCCGAGAGGACACCCTGGAGATCTGCCGCGTTGAGGAGCTGGAGCCCTGGCACGATCCCAGCAATTCCGATCCGGCCTTCGCCCGTTCCCGCACCCGGGTGGAAGTGCTCCCGTTGCTGGAGCAAAAACTCGGGCCCGGAGTGGCCGAATCCCTCGCCCGGACGGCGTCCATCCTGCAGCTGGACGCCGACTATCTGGAGGACGTGGCAGAACGCACATACGCGGATTTGGCGCAGCGGTCCGGCCAGGAGATCAGCCTTCCGGAAGATGCCCTCCGTGGACTTTCCCCGGCCATCAGGTTCCGCGTCATCGCCAAGGCGGCGGCCGACGTCGGGAGTCAACAACCCAGTTACCAGCGCCTTCTGGCGGCCGAAGCGCTGCTGCGGCGGCAGGGTTCGGCCGGTCCCGTGGAGCTCCCCGGCGGGGTGAGCGTCTACCGGCTGTCACTGGCGCAGCTGGACGCCGACGGCCCGCGGGGCAGGCCGGGGGAGGACCCCGACGGCGGCACTTCCGTTCCCCGCGAAGCGGCGCGCTGTGGGAAGCTAGTATTCCGGCCTCAAAAACCGCCCCAAAAATAGTCGCACCCCGCATCTACACAGGAGCCATTGGTGGATTCAA
>JBDTQQ010000277.1:0-4431 GCA_039932075.1 Pseudarthrobacter sp.
CAGCGGGGCCGCGGTGGCCACCACCGGCCCGGGCAGCCTGTCGCTGACACCGGCCCAGCGCGCTTGGGCCGATGCCGAGGCGAAGGCGCGCCGCGCACGCTGAATGTCCGCAGCCCTTGCTAGGGTATTCGTAGATATGTTCGGATAGCCGGTCGTTTCCCTCACGGGCCCCGGCAGTACACCAGGAGCCCGGCTTTGATCAGTTTCCTTCGCGGGACCGTGGCGCACGTTGGCCTTTCCACCGCCGTCATCGACCTCAACGGCGCTGGCATGAGCGTCAACGCAACGCCCCAGACCCTCAGCGGCCTCCGCACTGGAGAGGAAGGCAAACTCTTCACCTCACTGATTGTCCGTGAGGACTCGCTCACGCTCTTCGGCTTCGCCTCCGACGATGAGCGGGAAGTCTTTGATGTCCTGCTCAGCGTCAGCGGCGTGGGACCGCGGCTTGCCTTGGCCGTACTGGCCGTCCACGAGCCGGAAGCCATCCGCGTTGCCGCCCACACCGGGGACAGCAAGACGTTCACGAAGGTGCCTGGCATCGGCCCCAAGGTGGCAGGACGGATCGTCCTGGAACTCGCCGGCAAGCTGGTACCCCACGGCACGGCCGGTACTGCTGTTCCGGCCACCGCAGCCGAGGCAGCCTGGAAGCCGCAAGTGGTGGCGGCCATGACCAGCCTGGGCTGGTCGGAAAAGGACGCGACGGCAAGCATTGATAAGGCCCTTGCGGACGATCCCGAAGTCTCGTTCCGCGGCAATGTTGCTGAAATCCTGCGGATCACCCTCCGCTGGCTCGGGCAGGACGGCGCGCGGGCCGGCAACCGCGTAGGCAGCCGTGGCTGAGCCTTCGGTGGTAGCAGCGGGGGAGGAGCCCGAGGAGCGCGCCATTGAGGCTGCGCTCCGGCCCAAGAACCTGGACGATTTTGTAGGCCAGCACCGGGTCCGCAAGCAGCTGTCCCTGGTCCTGCAGGCCTCCCGGATGCGCGGCCGCAGCGCTGACCATGTGCTCTTTTCCGGTCCTCCCGGCCTGGGAAAGACCACACTGGCCATGATTGTGGCGTCCGAAATGAATGCGCCCCTGCGGATCAGCAGCGGCCCGGCCATCCAACACGCCGGAGACCTCGCCGCCATCCTTTCCTCCCTTTCCGAAGGCGAGGTGCTTTTCCTGGACGAAATCCACCGCATGTCCCGGCCGGCCGAGGAAATGCTGTACATGGCCATGGAAGATTTCCGCGTGGACATTGTGGTGGGCAAGGGCGCCGGCGCTACAGCCATCCCGCTGGAACTCCCACCGTTTACCTTGGTGGGAGCCACCACACGCGCCGGACTTTTGCCCGGTCCGCTGCGGGACAGATTCGGGTTCACCGGGCATCTGGAGTTCTACAGTGTGGCCGAGCTGGAACTGGTGCTGAGGCGTTCAGCGGGCCTGCTGGACCTCAAAGTCAACTCCGCAGGCTTCAGCGAAATTGCCGGCCGCTCCCGTGGTACGCCCCGAATCGCCAACCGCCTCCTCCGCCGGGTCCGGGACTGGGCACTCGTTCACGGGATTGAGCAGATCGACGCACGCGCAGCCTCTGCCGCCCTGGACATGTACGAAGTGGACAAACGCGGCCTCGACCGGCTGGACCGTGCGGTTCTCGAGGCGCTCATCACCAAATTCGGTGGCGGCCCGGTGGGGCTTTCCACCCTTGCCATCGCTGTAGGGGAGGAAACCGAGACCGTCGAAACGGTGGCTGAACCGTTTCTTGTGCGTGAAGGCCTCCTGGGCCGCACACCGCGGGGTCGCATCGCCATGGCACCGGCCTGGACGCACCTCGGTTACGCGGTGCCGGCAGGTGTGTTCGGGCAGGAGCCGCTGGACCTGTTCGAAATAGACCCGGACAGCAGCGAAGCCGCGGCCGATTGGGCGCCGAACAGCTAATAGGCCGTCCTTTCAGCTTTTCCCTTTAGACTGGTATGAAACCCGGCACGTTCGGGGTCTTTGTTCCCGCCGGCGGCTCCGAGGAGCCGTTGCCGGCCAGCACGAACATCTGCATGGCGGAACGAAGCGGACGCAGCCACACACCAGATACGCCAGTACAGATCGGAAACTTCCCTGTGGATCCCATGAACATCGTCTTGTTCGCAATGCTCGGCATCTTCATCTTCATGATGTTCCGCCGCAACAAGAAGGCCAAGAGCCAGCAGGCCACGCTGCAGTCCCAGTTCGCGCCCGGGGTTGAGGTCATGACGAGCTTTGGCCTCTTCGGCCGGATTGTCTCCATGGACGACGCCGAGAACAAGGTGGTCCTGGAACTCTCCCCCGGACACCTCGCCACAGTCCACCGCCAGGCAGTGACCAAGATTGTTGAACCTGCCGTTGTAGCTGATGAGGAGCCCACCCTTGTCCCCAACGACGCCTCCTCGCTGACTGCCCAGGACCTGGGCACCCCGGCGGCAACGGCCGAAACCCCCGAGGAGACCATGAAGCGCCTCAACGATGAGGGCAAAAAGGACAGCTAGCGCCCCCGCTGCCGTTCCGCATCAGGCTTCATAACACCTCTACGGCTGCGGATCGCCGCCGGTGGGAGCAACAGGCTCACACCGGCGGTTCCTCCGTAAATAAGAGAAAGATCGACAATGGCACGAACTGGCCCTAAAAACACAGGCCTGCGGGTTCTGGTGTGGCTCGGCGTAATCCTCGCCGTGCTGACCGCTGTATTGGCCGGCGGCACCCTTGCCGGCCAAGCCAGCTGGGCACCTAAGCTGGCGCTCGACCTCGAGGGCGGCACGCAGATGATCCTGGCTCCCAAGGTTGAGGGCGGTTCGGACATCAACGAAGAGCAGCTGAACCAGGCGGTGGCGATTATTCGCCAACGTGTTGACGGCTCAGGCGTCGCCGAAGCGGAGATCAGCACCCAGTCCGGGCGCAACGTTGTAGTCAGCCTTCCCGGCACTCCCACGAAGGAAACCCGCGACCTGATCCAGGCCTCCGCGGACATGAACTTCCGCCCGGTCCTGCTTAACGGCGATGCCGCAGCTGTACCCACGGAGTCGCTAACGCCCGAGGACCAGCTTCCGAAGCCGACGGCGGAACCGGCCAACGGCAGCGACATCAACTGGATCACCCCCGAGGTGTACCGGCAGTTTGAAACCCTCGACTGCAACAACCCGCCCGCGGACAACCCGTCCGCCTCCGATCCCACCAAACCGCTGGTCACGTGCGAGCCCGCCACCGCAACCGCCCCGGCGATCAAGTACATCCTGGGCCCGGTTGAGGTCAAGGGCAGCAACATTGTCACGTCCTCCTTCCAGTTGCAGCAAGGCTCCCAGGGCGCTGTGACCAACCAGTGGGCAGTCAATATCCAGTTCGACGGCGAAGGCACCGCCAAGTTCAAAGAGGTCACCGAACGCCTGAACCAGTTCTATGTGGCCGCCGGCGGAGAAACCGGCAACGATCCAAAGGCCCAGTTCGCCATCGTCCTGGACGACCGGGTTATCTCCGCACCGAGGTCCCTGGCCGTCATTACCGACGGGCGCCCCCAGATCACCGGCAACTTCAACGAGAAGACGGCCAAGGCCTTGTCCGACCAGCTCCGATTCGGCGCGCTGCCCATCAGCTTCGAGATCCAGAGCGACCAGCAGATTTCCGCGACCCTTGGTGGCGAGCAGCTCCGCATGGGCCTGCTGGCCGGCGTCATCGGCCTGCTGCTTGTGGTGGTGTACTCGCTGTTCCAGTACCGTGCCCTCGGCTTCGTGACCATTTTCTCCCTTGTGGTTGCAGGTGCCCTGACCTACCTGGCCATTGCCATCCTGGGCTGGACCGAAAACTACCGGCTGTCCCTGGCCGGCGTCGCGGGCCTTATCGTGGCCATTGGCCAGACCGCCGACTCGTTCATCGTCTACTTTGAACGCATCCGTGATGAACTTCGCGAAGGCCGTGGCCTGGTTTCGGCTGTGGAGAACGGCTGGAAGCGTGCCAAGCGGACGGTGCTGGCCTCCAAGGCCGTCAACCTGCTCGCCGCGCTGGTGCTCTACTTCGTGGCCGTCGGTAACGTCCGCGGGTTCGCGTTTACCCTTGGTTTGACCGCCATTGCCGACCTCATCGTGGTGTTTATGTTCACCCACCCGACGCTGCAGCTCCTGGCGCGGACCAAGTTCTTCGGGGAAGGCCACCGCTTCTCCGGCCTCGACCCCAAGCGCCTGGGCGCCGTTCCGCTTTACCGCGGTGCGGGCCGTTTGCGTACGCCGGAGGCCAAGCCGGCTGTAGTCCGGGCCAAGAACACCGGCGCCGCTGCTGAAGCTGAGCGGCGCATGACCATCGCGGAACGCCGCCTCGCGGAAAAGCAGGAGCAGCTTACAGGCTCCTCCAAGAGCGCAGCCAAGGAGAATAAGTAATGTCCAGCTTTGCCACTTTCGGTAATGAGCTCTACACGGGCAAGCGGTCCTACAACT
>JBDTQQ010000278.1:0-4403 GCA_039932075.1 Pseudarthrobacter sp.
GGGCGGTCCTGGCGACGCTGGTGGCGCTGGCGTTCCTCGGGTTTGGAGCGGCAGCGGTGGCCGGTGGGCTGCTGCTGCCGGACATCAGTTACTGAACGGGCGCCCTGCAGCCTCGCGGAGTTTATCGAAGGACTCGGTCCAGCCGTCGCGGTGCAGGGCCAGCCGTTCCTCGGTCAGGAAGGGACCCTGCGCGAGTGCCAGCCGGGTGCCCGTCCCATCGCCGACGAGCGCGAGGTCGACCACGGTCTCCCGGTCGTCCGGCGTCGGTTCCTCCCAGTTGAAGGTGTAAACAAGGCGCCACGGCGGATCGATTTCGAGAAACTCGCCGGAGAGGTGGAAGGGCTCGCCGGCCGGCGGCGCCATGCGGAAGCGGTAGCGGCCGCCCGGCACCAGGTTGAGTTCGGCCGCGGGGAGGGTAAAGCCGTCCGGACCCCACCATTTCACCAGTTCGGGTGCTTCCGTCAGCATCGTGAAAATCTTCTCAGGCGGAGCCTCCAGCCTGCATTCAAGGTTCAGGACAAGGCTGCCGGGCTGCTCATTCATGGTCCCACTCTGCCATCCGGCGGACCGGTGCGGATAGACGGGGCGGCTGGCGGGCCGGGCCTCAGTTGATGGCCTCGATGCCCCGAGCCTTGAGTTCTGCAAGCTGGCTACGCATGTGCTGGAGCACCTCGGGGGAGTGCGGCTGCCAGTCCAGGACCTCGTCGATCACCCGCAGCGGCTCCCGGGTGCGGTAGGACCTCGTCGGGTTGCCCGGGAACTTCTTATCCGTCAGGTTGGGGTCATCCTCGAAGGAGCCGGTGGGTTCCACCCGGTAGATCCTGCCCAGGCCTTCGCCGACCCCCAGTTCGGCTCCCCACGTGGCCGCATCGAGGGTTGCGGTCAGGTAGATGTAGTTCGCTGTCTTCCGCTCGCCGTAATTCGAGCTGTAGCCGGGCTTCAGCAGGTCGCCGGGCAACAGGTCAGCCTTCGTGCCGTGATAAAACGGCCCCGGATCTGTAGCCCCGGACCGCGTCGACTCGTTCTCCATGCAGACCCCCCGGGTGTATGGGTCACCAGTGTAGTTCGGCGGCCCCGGACAGGCGGCCACTGCGGACGCTTGGGTCCTAAAAGCGAGGGCAGGCGTCGTCGATGAGGCGTCGGGCCAGGCCTCGGGGTCCACGGCCGCCCTGTGGGTCGGAAGCCCTCCTTCGGAGAACCCGGTGCTGGGTGTTCAGCATCCGGCAACCCCGGCACGTGCAGTTGCCGCCGCCGTACGGAAACGGCTGCAACGTGGAGCCAGGCGTTGCGCTTGGGGTCCGGTGGGGGCAGTGGGAGGATGAGTCTGTGGATCACTTCTTTGACTTCCTGCGGAGTTACTGGTGGCTCGTCTTCCCTCTCAGCGGAATGGCCGGAGGGTGGGCGAGGTCGTGGTCCAGGGCCAGCGAACGCCGGCACCGTCGCCGCATGGAGCTGTACAAGCTCAAGAACCAGGCGGTGCAGGCGGAGCGAGCCAGCCAAGCCGAAGTTGCCGCTCTGATGGCAGCGCACGACGCCGTGAACCGGCGGTGGCTGGACTACGAGCTCGACGTTGGGAAACTTATCGACTTCCCGGTCATGACGGATGTCCGGGAACCCCTTACTGTCGCGTTCATCCGTGCGAAGAAAGCGGCGGACGGTTTGCGGCCAAGTGCCCCAGGCGACATTACGACGGCGGCCCGGCTGGCTGAGTACCGGTCAGCCGTTAATGGCTTTGAGCTGGCATTCGACGTCGCAGAGCGCGAAGCCAAGCGGATCAAGGACCACAATTTCAGTGTGCTGGAACGCCAGCGGTTGGCGACGGCCAGGAAGCTGCTCAACATCGCCTCCGACAACGCCGCGACACCCGCCGAACGGCAAACCGCGTACAAGCGCGCCCGGCGGGAACTGGACGGTCTCATCGTCCTGCCCGAGGCCACGCTAGCGGCGCTGGAAGTGAAGATTGCCGGCGAACTGAACGCGCCACGCGCCTCCGAGTAAGGGAGTACGACGGCGGCGCCCGTGTTGGGTGCCGCCCTGCGGTTCTTTCGTTCGAGTGTCCCCGGGATCCCACAGACAATCCCTTGGCATGTCGTAACTTTTTTTGGAATTCTGGTCGTAGTTGTCGATCTGAGCTTCCGGCTCGCGTCGTATGAGTAGGGGCGGGAACAGAAGGCTCCGGACGGCGAGGTATTCGCCGTCGATGCAGTGAAAGCTCAAAACAGAGTTACGACGAAGGGAGCACAAAATGTCAAAGTTCCTGGTCCTGATCTTCCAGGATGAAGCGGCGAAACAATCCGAAGGCGAGGCCATCAGCGCCCCCTACCAGGAGTTCCAGCAGCGACGCGGTGGGTCGCTGCTCAACGGGGCCGCACTGCAGCCACCTTCGACGGCGACGTCCATCAGACGCGACGGTGCGGGCGGATTCTCGGTGACGGATGGTCCGTTCGCCGAGTCGAAGGAAACCCTGGGCGGCTACTACCTGATCGAGGCGGCCGACCTGGACGAGGCACTGGAAATCGCCAAGGAGGTTCCCGCCGGCATCGGCGTCGAGGTCCGGCCCGTGCGAATGGTCAGCTGATGCCGCAGGCCGCCAGCACGGAGGTTGCTGCCGCGGTTGCCGATGCGCACCGCAGGGAGTGGGCGTTCGTGCTGGCGGCCACCGTACGTGTCACCGGTGATATCGACACCGCCGAAGAGGCCGTCCAGGACGCGTACGCCAGCGCTCTGTCCACGTGGGGTCCGCGCGGCATCCCGCAGAATCCCGGCGCGTGGCTCACCGTGACCGCGCGCCGGCGGGCTTTGGACATGCACCGCCGGGCCGCGACGGCGCAGCGGTCGCTCCCCAAGCTGCTGGCCCCGGAGGAGTTCACGGATCACGAACCTGACCGCGACTCTGAAGACATTGCCGATGACCGGCTGCGGTTGATCTTCACCTGCTGCCACCCGGCCCTCGCCTTGGATGCCCAGGTGGCACTGACGCTCCGGCTCCTCTGTGGGCTGTCCACCGCCGATGTGGCGCGGGCGTTTCTGCTGCCCGAGGCCACGATGGCCGCGCGGATCACCCGCGCGAAGAAGAAGATCGCTGCCGCTCACATCCCCTACCGTGTGCCGGCGGCGTCGGAGCTCCGGGAGCGGCTCGACGGCGTGCTGTCCGTCGTCTACCTGGTGTACACCACCGGGCACACCGCCCCGTCTGGAGCGGACCTGATGCGCCGTGATCTCGCGGAACGCGGCCTTGAGCTGGCAAGAATGCTCCGGTTTCTACTTCCCCATGACCGCGACGTCGCCGGGCTCCTGGCGCTCGTGGTGCTCACCGACGCCCGCAGGTTCGCCCGGCTCGACGAGCGCCGTGAACTTGTGCTGATGGAGAACCAGGACCGATCGAAATGGGACCGGCCGGCCATCGAAGAAGGGGCGGCGCTCCTGCGCGAGGCGTTGAACTCGCGGCCCCCGGGCCGCTTCGCCATCATGGCGGCAATCGCGGCCGTCCATGACGAGAGCGAGTCGTGGTCCGGCACTGACTGGCAGGAGATCCTGGGCCTCTACGACGTGCTTATGCAGACGTGGCCCTCGCCCGTTATCCAACTCAACCGGGCCATAGCCCTCGGCTTCGCGGTGGGCCCGGCGGAAGGCCTGGCTGAGCTGGATGCGCTCGGAGCCGAGCCCCAGCTGGCCCGCTACCCTTATCTGGCCGCCGCACGCGGCGACTTCCTGAGCCGGCTGGGCCGTTTCGGCGAGGCCCGGCTCGCCTTCGAGGAGGCGTTGATCCTGACAGACAATGAAGCCGAACGGCGCTACCTCCGGACCCGCCTGAGCGAACTGACGGGTTGATCCGGCTGTACATTACGAGCTCGATGCTGGGAACCAGCAAATCCATGACTATGTGGTTCCGGGCTGGCCGGGGCTGCCGGGTACGCCGCAGGGAACGGCCTGCTGACTGCCGTCGGGCTGGGTTACGCCGCGGGACGCCACGTAGCGGCCTCGTAGAACACAGACAGCCGGGCACCTGGCCAGCGGCCGCCGTCGGGCATTGCGACGGCGGCGCCCCGGCTGGGTGCCGTACCTCGCCTCAGGTGTACATGAGGGAGCCGGGGGTGGTGAGTTTCTCGCCGGTTTCGAGCCAGGTTTTCAGGCCGGAGAGGATCATGGGCCAGCCGCCGTAGAGCTGTTCGTTGGCGCCTTCGCGGAGCTGGTCGTGGGTGACGGTGAGGTGGCAGGAGTCGCCCACGGGTTCGATCTCCCAGGTGATGCGGGACGTGCCTTCGGCCTTGACGTCTTCGCCCCAGAGCGCGGTCATGGTCTGGACGAGCTTGCGCGGCGGGTCAACTTCGATGTTTTCGCCTTCGCCCAGCAGTTCCCCGGCTTTGGGGTTGCCCATTTCGAACCGGCCGCCCGGGGTCCAC
>JBDTQQ010000279.1:0-4399 GCA_039932075.1 Pseudarthrobacter sp.
TCGAAAACCCGGGGTCGGTGCTCGCGGACCTGTAACCGCTCACCTCGTTATGGGTAGGGAATTGAATCCGTGTCGTTGAAGACAACAGCACCCGCCGGACTATGACGGGGTGCACCAGTGCGCGTCGACCGCGGTCACGGCCTCCATTTTTGGACTAGGCACTCAAGGATTCCAAGCCCCAGAGAGGTTATGTTCAGTTCTGCGCCCAAGTTGGTGGTTTCAGGCCGTGCGCGCCTGCATATTCCGGGAGGCCGGGCGTGGTCCAGCCCTTAAGCACTGATTCATTTAGTTGGTAGACCTCGATGCCGATCGGCCGGCAGACCTCGACGGGGTCGTGAGCGCCTTCGCCCCACATGGGGACTGAGAGGTCTCCACCAGGGCAGGTGGAGAGGGCCATCAGAAGGTCCTGTTCGGCGAAGAGTTCGAAGTAGTCCCCGACCTTGGCGGGGCAGGTCTTCATAAAGTACTGGTCGCTTTCGTTCAGACCGGTGCACTGGAAGACGTTGAGTACGTCGTGCACGTCGAACTCCGTCAGCCCGTAGGGAAGCACAGAGCGGGTTAGGTTGGAGTGGCAGTGGTAGTCGAAGTCCTCACCGGTGAGCATCCTGTTCACATAGGGGTCGCAGCGGGTTCCCAGGGTGTCGTGAACGCGTCCGCCGTCGTTGTCGACCCCATAGTCCTCCAAAGTGTCCGCGGTTATCGTGGCCAGGGGGCGCAGGTACGGCAGGTTTGACCAGAGGCGGTCGAAGGTTGTGACGTGGGCTGCCTGCAGCTGGCGTGTGCGGGCGGCCCAGAAGCGTTCGCGCGGATTGTTGAAGTTCCAGACGTTCAAATCCCCTACCTGGGGGCCGTCCACGGTGAGGATGCGGCATACGTGTCCGGCCGGCACCTTCCAGGCCTTGCCTGAGCGGATCGGGATGTTGAAGGAATCGACCAGCGTTCGCGACTCCGTGGCGCGGGCGATGTTGCCGTAGAAGTTCTTGTCGACCTCCAGGGCGGAGCCTTTGTAGGCGGCGTCGGTGAGTGCTGCATGTTGAGGGGTCATGATGTCTCTTCCATGGTTTCGGGGTTTCTGCGGCTGCGCTCGGCTGCGCGGATGCCGTCAATTACTTTGGTTTCTGATTCGTTGAGGTATTCGACCAGCCGCGCGACTGCTTCTTCCCTGTGGCCGGCCAGAATGAGGTCCGCAATTTGCCGGTCCTTTTGTACCCACGCCACTTGGAAGACGCGTTGGTCGGGCATCACGGCGAACGCCAGTCGTAGCTGGGCCGCCAGGTTGCTGAAGAAATCGTTGACCCGGGACGAACCGCCCAGCCGGACAATGGCTTGGTGAAAGGCAAGGCTGGACGTTCCCACGTTGTTCCAGTCGCCGGCCTTCACATGATGTTCACCGCCCGATGCAGCCCTGTCCACTTCTTCCAGCAGGTCATCGGGAGCACCGGCACTTTGCTGGACAGCGGCGGTCTCAATGAGCCTCCGGGCTGTGTAGATGTCCCGGACATCCGCCGCCGAGAGCGTGCGCACTGAGCTGCCGAAATTGCGTACTGAAACAACAAGTCCATCTGTTGTCAGCAGCCGCAGAGCATCTCGAACGGTGTTGCGGGAAACGCCGTATTCATCGGCAAGCAGGTGGTCAATGAGCCGGGAGCCGGGCAGGAGTTGGCCCACGGTGATCTTCTGCCGAAGGGATGACTGCACAAAGTCGGCCGCGGGGACCGGGGGCTGGGCAGAACTTGGGGAGCGGGTAGCCATGCCAAGAGGATAGCAGTGTTGAACAATGTTCGTCACCTAAGCCGTCGAGGATAGGAAATCGATGCTGTGCATTCAATAACTTCCCCGACATAATTGGGTAAAACGTTAGGTTTCTTCCAGACCTCGTTGACAGCATTGTTGAACAATGTTTAGATTGCGGCTATGACTTGGACCACATTCCTTCGCAGTGCCCGCCGCGGTCTTGGGCTTGTACTGGCCACCTTGTTTATCGCGGTAGCGCCGCTGGGCAGCGCCCATGCCGCCTCCAGTTCGGATGAGACTTTGCGGATCGGTTCCGATCTGACGTATCCGCCCTACGCCTACATGAAGGACGGGGTGGCGGCCGGCTTTGACCCTGACTTCCTTGGGGCCATGGCCGCGGAGCTGAAGATGCGGCCGGAGTTCGTCGACACGCGGTTTGAACAGCTAGTCACCAGCCTTAAATCGGATCACTTCGACGTGGTCGCTTCCGCGCTCTACATCACGCCGGAACGTGCCAAACAGGTGAACTACATCCCGTACTTCACCACCGGCAATTCGATCGTCATGCCCACCTCATCGGCTGCTGTGACCGACGCGGCTGGGCTCTGCGGAATGTCCGTTGCCGTCATCAAGGGGGGTGAGGTCGCTACGCAGCTTCGAAGCGCCGCCAGCAGTGCCTGCACCTCCGCAGGCAAACCCGCCATCGATGTCCGGGACTTCACCGCCGACTCCGAAGGAACCCAGGCGCTGCTCGCCGGTCAAGTCAAAGCCCAAGTCACTGACGCTGCAGTTGCGAAGACCGCCGTCGACAGCACCACCGGCCTTGCCATCACGAGCACCGAACTGCTCTACCCAGTCCCCGTTGGGCTGGCCGTAGCTAAGGGCAACTCAACTTTGGAACAGCAGCTGCGGGACGGTCTGGCAGCCATGAAGTCCCATGGCACGTATCAGCAGCTATTGGACAAATACAATCTTGCCGAGCCCAACGATGCCCAGGTTGCGAAGGCACTGGGGAACCAGGACGGTTCCCTCGACAACTCCGGAGAGCCCGCAAGTGGCTTCACTTTTGATTGGGGCTATTTCTTCAGCCTGTTCGCACAGAAGGACTTTTGGACAGCCGCGCTGACCGTCGTCGCATTGGCGGTGCTTGCATGGGGTATTTCAGTGATCCTGGGCATGGCCGTCGCGCTCGGTCGCCAGTCCCGTCACGCCTGGATACGCAAGGTCCTGGACATCTACGTCTGGTTCTTCCGTTCCCTCCCCCTATTAGTGCTTCTGATTTTCATATACAACGCACCACAGGTAGTTCCTGAGCTACGTGTCATCGTCGGGTCGCCGTTCATGGCTGGTCTCATCGCCATGGTGCTGTCGGAGACCGCATATATCTCCGAGATCCACCGCGGAGGACTCTCGGCCGTAGCCGGCGGACAGGGCGAAGCCGCCCGCGCGCTGGGAATCCCCTGGGGCGGTGTCCAGCGCCACATCGTCATTCCGCAGGCTTTCCGGGTGTCCCTGCCGGCCCTAGGTAACCAGCTCGTCACAATCATCAAACTCACATCGCTGGTCTCAGCCATCTCCCTGACCGAAATCCTGCTCGTAGGCCAGCGCCTCTACACCCAGAACTTCAAAGTACTCGAGACACTCCTGGCCGTAGCCATCTACTACGTACTGCTGGTGACGATCTTCGACCAGGCCCTGAAACTCTACGAGCGCCGCCTGGACGTCAAACGGCGTGGTTTGAAGAGCAGAGTTGGCGTCCCAGCCGTGCAACTATCCGAGAACGTACACGTGCCAACGAAACGCAAGGACACCCCGCACGCCGGGGAAGTCGTCATTCAAGCAGTCAACGAGCGAAAGTCATTCGGTCCTACCGAAGTCCTCAAAGGCGTGGATCTGAAGGTCCATCGAGGCGAAGTCGTGGCGGTGATCGGACCCTCCGGATCCGGAAAAACCACGATGATCCGCACTCTGAATGCCATGGAGTCCATCGATTCCGGCGACGTCCTCTATGCCGGGAACCCGGTTGGATACACCGTCGGGGCCAACGGCGAGCACAAACCCGTCGCGGACAGGCAACTGGCGCGGACCCGTGAACATATCGGGATGGTGTTTCAACAATTCAACCTGTTCCCCCACAAGACCGTCCTTGAGAATGTCACGTTCGCCCCAGTCCATTTGGGCAACGGCAGCGCGGTCGAAAACAAATCCCAAGCGCTGGAACAGCTCCGCAAAGTCGGAATGGAAGCCCACGCGAACAAATATCCGCACCAACTCTCCGGCGGCCAGCAACAGCGTGTGGCAATTGCCAGGGCCCTGGCGATGAATCCGGCCGTAATGCTTTTCGATGAGCCCACATCCGCCCTGGACCCGGAGCTAGTGGATGAGGTGCTTCAGGTGATGACCAAGTTGGCAGCCGACGGACTGACCATGGTCGTTGTCACCCACGAAATGCGTTTCGCCCGAGAAGTCGCCGACTGGGTGGTCTTCATGGACCAAGGCATCGTCGTGGAGGAGGGCCCTGCCGCCGAGCTGTTCGGCAACCCACAGAACGAGCGCACCAAGCGCTTCCTCAGCCGGGTCATGGCCCCGGTATGAGCGGCAGTGTCCGGGCCGCCCGTTGCGGCCCGGACAAGCGATGAGCTGGAGTCACCAGTAAGCCGTGTCC
>JBDTQQ010000280.1:0-4366 GCA_039932075.1 Pseudarthrobacter sp.
TGACCGTCAATGCCCTGCACGAAGATCCCGCCGAAGTCATTCAGCGCGAAACCGGAGGTTGCCATGGAGTCCTGGTCACGGCAGTGCACCCGTCAGCATTCGGCCAGGCGATCGGGATGGCCCGCCGCGGCGGAACGATTGTGTTCAACGGCCTGCCGCCGGGTGACTTTCCGGCGCCGATCTTCGAGATTGTGCTCAAGGGCCTGACGGTCCGCGGCTCGATCGTGGGGACCAGGCAGGACCTCGAGGAAGCACTCGATTTCTACGCACAGGGCAAGATCCATCCGACGGTCTCAGTGCGGGCGCTCGGGGAAGTCAACGCTGTCCTTGACGAAATGAAACACGCCAAAATCGACGGCCGTGTGGTGCTGAGGTTCTGATGCCGGCCACAAGGCTCAACGCCGCAGTGACGCTGCCCGGGGAAGACTTTTCCCGGGTGGCGCTCACCGCGGAGGCCGTGGAGCTGCTGCAAAAGCTGCGGCTGCAGCACGGGCCGCTGATGTTCCACCAGTCCGGTGGGTGCTGCGACGGCTCCTCACCCATGTGTTTCCCTGCCGGCGAGTTCATTACGGGCGATTCTGACGTGCTGCTCGGACTCTTCGATATCTCGGACGGACTCAAGCCGGAGCCGCTGGAGTTCTGGATGTCCAGGGAGCAGTTCGAGTACTGGAGCCACACGCACCTGACGGTGGATGTGGTGGCAGGCCGGGGGAGCGGCTTTTCGGTGGAAGCCCCCGAAGGCAAGCGCTTCCTCATCCGGTCCACCCTGATGGACTGGCCCGTCTAACCGGTTCGACAGGAAAGCCCTTGAGGTCCTCGAAAAAGAGGCTCTCGAGGGCTTTCCTGCATTATCTTCGGCATAAATGCCGTCTCACCATGCGGAACAATTGTGACCGTCCATTGGATGGACGGTAAAGTCAATAAGTCTGTTTCCTACACTATTCAGGATTGTGGAACCACTTATGAACCTTCTCCGGACCAAATCCATCGAGCAGTCGATCGCCGACGCCGACGAACCCGGACGCAAGCTCAAGCGGTCGCTCAGCACCTGGGACCTGATGATCATGGGCGTCGCCGTTGCTGTCGGCGCCGGCATCTTCTCGGTGGGCGCGAAGGCTGCGGCCAACTTCTCCGGCCCGGCCGTGACGGTCTCCTTCGCCATCGCCGCTGTCACCTGTGCGCTGGCCATCATGTGCTACGCCGAATTTGCCACCGCCATTCCCGTTGCCGGCTCGGCGTACGTCTTTACGTACGCCACCATGGGCGAAGTTCTCGCCTGGATCATCGGCTGGAACCTGATCCTGGAACTCTTCACCGCCGCCGCCGTCATCGCCAAATACTGGGGCATCTACCTCAGCAACGTATTCGCACTCATGGGTGCGGACGTGCCTCCGGCGCTGTCCATCGGTGGCGTGGACCTCTATTGGGGTGCATTCCTGATCGTTGCCGTCTTCACCGTGCTCCTGGTGCTGGGCACCAAGCTTTCCGCCCGCGTGGGCAACGTTTTTACCCTGATCAAGATCGCCGTCGTGCTCTTTGTGATCGTCGTGGGGTTCACCTACGTGAAAGTCGAGAACTACAGCCCGTTCGTCCCTGCAGCTGAGCCCACGGCCGGCGGCAGCGCGGATGTCCTCAAGCAGTCGTTCTTCGGTTTCCTCACCGGCGCCGCGCCCGCGCAGTACGGCACGCTGGGCATCTTCGCCGGCGCTGCCCTGGTCTTCTTCGCCTTCATCGGCTTTGACGTGGTGGCCACCTCTGCTGAAGAAGTTAAAAACCCGCAGAAGACCCTGCCCCGCGGCATCTTCGGCGGACTCGCCGTGGTGACCCTCCTCTACATCCTGGTGTCCCTCGCGCTCACCGGCATGGTGTCCTACACGGATCTGGCCGCCGCCAAGAACCCCACCCTCACCACCGCCTTCGAGGCTGTCGGCAACACCACCGCGGCCAAAGTCATCGCCTTCGGCTCCTTGGTGGGCCTCACCACCGTCATCATGGTGCTCCTGATGGGACTGTCCCGCGTGGTGCTCGCCATGAGCCGCGACGGCCTGCTGCCGCGGTCGCTGTCCAAGATCAACATCGGCACGCTGTCCGCGTTTGTGGTGGTGAGCCTGGGCATCCTGGTGCTGCGCAAAAAGCGCCCGGACCTGAAGCCGTCCTTCCGCGTTCCGTTCGGCAAGGTCCTGCCGGTGGTTTCCGCCGTCCTGTGCCTGTACCTGATGACGAACCTGGCCGTGGAGACCTGGATCTTCTTCGCCGGCTGGCTGGTGATCGGTCTCATCATCTACTTCGCCTATGGCCAGAAGCATTCACGCCTGAATGAGAAGTTCGCCGCGGCAAAGTCGGCAGTGGATGCCGCGCCCGAGAAGGAAATGGCGTCCCGCCCTTAGTTCCCAACTCTCCGCACAGCACCAAACAGAGGCATCCGGACGCTCAGGCTTTTTGTGGGCGGGCCTGGATCTGCACGGAAGTGCTAGATCCAGGCCATTTCGAAACCTGGCGGCAGGCAGCGGCTGAGCTCCGGCCGGACCTCCTTGAGCTGGGCCACGAGTGAATTGTCCGCGAGGATGGACTGCACGGGTGTCGGGGAGGCTGATCTTTGCGCGAGGCTGCCTCACGGTGCGGCGTGCCGCCCCACCCAATCAACAAGGGGCCGCAGCTGTTCCCACAGCTTGGCGATCTCCTGTGCGGCCGCCGGTGACGAGACCCACTCCGGCTGGCCCAGATCGGTTCCGGCCGAGAGTGACTTGTGCTTAAGCAGCTCCGCCCGGGGATGCGCCCGATCGTAACCGCGCGGCACCGTCTTTAGTTTCTCGCCCTCCACCGCAAAGCCGGCGGCAGCAATGCCGTCCACGATGCGCCGCAGCGATTCACCGGTGCCCGATGCGTCCACCGAATTCCGGAATCTCGCCAGCTGCGCCGGCGTGTGCGAATGGTAGCCACCTCCCACCAGTAGTCCGTCGGCGCTCACCTGGAGGTAAAAGCCGACACCCTCCTGGGCTGAAGCGAAGGCGCCCTGGGCGGTTTTGTAGGGTGACTTGTCCAGGGAGAACCTGACGTCCCGGTTGGGCCGGAAAATCTTCGCGGGACCGAACCGTTGTTCCAGTTCAGACAGGAGGGCGGTGAGCGGATCCCGCACCAGGCTCGTGTAGCTGTCCTTGTGCTCCAGCCACCACTCCCGGTTATTGTTGTGCTCGAGCTCGGCGTAGAACTCGAATGCCCCTGCGGGGATGCCCTGAAATGTACTCATGCAGTGATCCTAGGCAGGGGACCTGGCTCCAGCCAGAGCCCGCCGCGTCTATGTGGAAAGCGTCATCTTCATCCACACATCTGCGAAGAACCGGGCCCCTGTCCACCATGCGGTTGCTTACGTATCATGAGGATAACAATGGGCCGATCTGGTTGACCCTTCAACGTCCCGTGAAACAGACTTTCCCTGAACGTCTGTTCGGACTGCGAACAGAGTTGGCTTGGGGGCGGTCTCACTCCCATGCAAATCACAAAGGAGTGAACATGAAACGTCGTAGTGTTATCGCGGTACTCGCCGCAGCATCCGTCCTGGGCTTGTCAGCCTGCGGGTCCGGTTCACCGAGTTCCACCGGCGGTGGAACCTCCTCCGCCGGCGCCACCGGGAGCACGGACTTGACCAAGGTCAGCGTCGGAGTCATTCCCATCGTCGACTGCGCACCGATCTATCTGGGCGACAAAAAGGGCTTCTTTAAGGACGAGGGCCTGCAGCTGGACATCCAGACGGCAACCGGCGGCGCAGCAATCGTCCCTGGCGTGGTAAGCGGAAGCTTTGACTTCGCGTTCTCCAACCTCATCTCAGTCATGGTTGCCAAGGACAAGGGCCTTGACCTGAAGTTCGTTGCCAACGGTGCGTCCACCACCGGTGAAAAGGGCAAGGATATCGGTGGCGTTGTGGTCCCCGCCGGCTCCAGCATCACGTCCCCCAAAGATCTGGCCGGCAAAACCGTTTCGGTAAACAACCTCTCCAACATTGGCGACACCACCATCAAATCGGTTATCGAAAAGGGCGGCGGCGACCCGAACAGCGTGAAGTTTGTTGAGGTGGCCTTCCCGGACGCCCCGGCAGCCCTGGCCAACAAGCAGGTGGACGCAGCTTGGATCCTGGAACCCTTCCTCTCGAAGGCTGTGGCCGATGGGGGCACCATCGTCTCCTCGAACTTCGTCGAGATGAGCCCGGAACTTGACATCGCCGGTTACTTCACAAAGGCGGACACCATTAAGGGCAAGGCCGACCTCACTGAGAAGTTCACCCGTGCCATGAACAAGTCCCTTGAGTACGCCCAGAGCCATCCCCAGGAGGTCCGGGACATCGTGGGGACATACACCAAGATCGACGAAG
>JBDTQQ010000281.1:0-4366 GCA_039932075.1 Pseudarthrobacter sp.
CGGCCGGGGCAATCAGCGAGTATGTGGATGCCCACCACGGCCAGTTCGACCACGTCGTGGCCACCCAGGACTGGCATATCGATCCCGGCGCGCACTTCTCCGAGACGCCCGATTTCAAGGACAGCTGGCCGCCGCACTGTGTTGCCGGCACCCGCGGCGCGGAACTCCACCCTGATCTGGACACCGAGTACATCCAGGCCTACTTCCAAAAGGGCCAGTTTACGGCGGCCTATTCCGGCTTCGAGGGCCTGCTGGCTCCCGAGGATGCCGTGCCCACCGGTGACCGCCAGCCTGGCTCCCTGCCCGCCGACGCGGACTCCTTCGCGCCTGCAGATGATGCAATCGGCCTGGACGACTGGCTGCAGAGCCACGACGTGGAGGACGTGGTGGTGGTGGGGATTGCCACTGACTACTGCGTCATGGCAACGGCCCTGGACGCGGTCCAGGCCGGCTACTCAGTGACGGTCCTGCGGTCGCTGACCGCGGGGATCGCGGAGGACCTTGACGACGCCGTCGCCGAAATGGAGCTCGGCGGCGTGGACGTCGCCTGAAGCCGGCTTAACTGCAAGGGTGGCCCGGCGCTGTGCACCGGGCCACCCGCATTTAAAGCCGCTGCTGCTCGAGGCTGCTGCTACTTCCGGCCGATAAACCAGTCCTGGAGCTTCCGCAGCCTCGACTGCAGCTGTTCCTCGTTTGCCTGGGCCACGGCCGGGCCGCCGCAGACCGTCCGGAGCTTGGTGTGCACCACGCCGTGCGGGGTCCCGGTCCGGGCGGACCAGGCGGCCACGTTCTTGGCCAGCTCATTGCGCAGGTCCATCAGCATCCGGTGATCCGGTATGGCCGGCGCCGGAGCGGCAGGCTCGGCTGCCGGTGCGCGCCGGTTCTTCCGGTTGAGCTGATCGTGCTGCCGCTGCCGCAGCAGTGTCCCCACCTGCTCGGCGTCAAGGAGTCCGGGGATGCCCAGGAAGTCCAGTTCGTCCTCGGAGCCCACTTCTCCCCCGGTACCGAACTCGCCGCCGTCGAACAGCACCCGGTCAAAGGACGCCTGCGAATCGAGGGCCTCGAACTTGCCCTTGGTGAGGCTGTCCGATGCTTTGTCCTCCCGGTTGGCATCAGCCATCAGGGAGTCCTCGGGATTGAACAGGCCGTCGCTGTCTTCCTTGTCGGGGCGGTCCAGCGCGTGGTCCCGCTCCATTTCCATGGAGTTCGCCAGCGCCATCAGCTGCGGCACGGACGGCAGGAAAACCGACGCCGTCTCACCGCGTTTCCGGGCACGCACAAAGCGGCCAACCGCCTGGGCGAAGAACAGCGGCGTGGACGTGGAGGTTGCGTAAACACCCACGGACAGCCGGGGCACGTCAACACCTTCGGACACCATCCGGACGGCGACCATCCACCGTTTCTCGCTCGCGGTGAACTCCTCGATCTTTTCAGAGGCCTTCGCGTCGTCGGAGAGAATCACGGTGGGCGATTCGCCGGTGATGCGCTTCAACTGCCCGGCGTAAGCCCTGGCATCCTCATGGTCTGTGGCGATGACAAGGCCGCCGGCGTCCGGAACCGAGCGCCGCACTTCGCTGAGGCGTTTGTCCGCTCCGGCGAGGACCGCCGGTATCCACTCGCCGGTCGGGTTGAGCGCCGTCCGCCAGGCATGTGCCGTGACGTCCTTGGTCACCGCGGCTTCGCCGAGGGAGGCTGCCATCTCCTCGCCGCCGCTGGTACGCCAGCGCATCTGCCCGGAGTAGGCCATAAACATCACCGGCCGCACCACATGGTCGCGCAGGGCGTTGCCATAGCCGTAGGTGTAGTCCGCTTTCGAGCGGCGGATTCCGTCCCGGTCCTCCGCGTATTCCACAAAAGGGATGGGTGAGGTATCAGAACGGAACGGGGTACCCGTGAGGGACAGCCGCCGGGCCGCAGGATCAAACGCCTCCCTCAGGCCATCGCCCCAGGACAGGGCTTCGCCGCCGTGGTGGATCTCGTCCAGGATCACCAGGGTGCGGGCAGCCTCCGTCTTGGCACGGTGCAGCATGGGTTTGCTCGCCACCTGCGCGTACGTGACGGCCACGCCAATGAAGCCGCGGCCGTGCTGGCCGTCGGAATTCTTGAAGTTCGGGTCGATGGCAATACCCACCTTGGCGGCGGCGTCGGCCCACTGCCGCTTCAGGTGGTCGGTGGGCGCCACGATGGTGACGCGGTTGACCGCCCCGGATTCGATGAGCATTGACGCAACACGCAGCGCGAAAGTTGTTTTACCGGCGCCGGGAGTTGCTACCGCCAGGAAGTCCCTACGGCCGGACTTGAAGTAGAGGTCGAGGGCTTCCTGCTGCCAGGCACGGAGTTTTTGGGCGGTTCCCCAGGCTGCACGTTCCGGATAAGCCGGAGGCAGGGTGGGGCCGCCAAAGAGCGTCTCCGTCACTACTTGTTGTTGCCTGAGTCCCCTCCGGGACCCTTGCCGCCGTCGCCGCCCGGGCGGAGGCCTTCGTAGACCTCTTTGCACTCAGGGCAGACCGGGAACTTCTTCGGATCCCGGCCCGGCGTCCACACCTTACCGCAGAGGGCAATGACGGGCTCGCCCGTCAGCGCGGACTCCATGATCTTTTCCTTGCGCACGTAGTGCGAGAAGCGTTCCCGGTCACCGGGCTCCACTTCCTGGCGCAGCTCTTCGCGCTCGATGGTGGCCGTGGACGTTCCAGCCCCGGAAAGCTCGCGCATCGGGTCGTTTTCGAGAGGGTCCGTCATGCTAGTCATGGCATCCATCTTAGCGTCCCGGGGCGGTGGACGTTCGACGCCGGAGATGCCGTTTTGCCCGCACCGCACCCGCCGCCGTCGGCCGTTCCCCCTGATTCCGCTGGTGGGCGGCAACCGGAATGTGGCAAGAGTTACAGCCCCTGCCAGGAGGGCTTGTGGTCATAAGTGTGCCGGTAGAAGTCGGCGAGCTTCAGCGACGACGCTGCGGCCTCGTCCACGAGGATGGTGGCGTGCGGGTGGAACTGCAGGACCGAGGCCGGGCAAATCGCCGAGACCGGCCCCTCCACGAAGTCGCGGACCGCCCGCGACTTTTGCGCCCCGGTCGCCACCAGCACAACATGGCGTGATTCAAGGATGGTGCCCAGTCCTTGTGTCACCACGTGGTGGGGAACGTCGGCAAGGCTGGCGAAGAACCTGGCGTTGTCGCGGCGGGTCTGCTCGATCAGCGTCTTGATGCGGGTCCGGGAGGAGAGGGAGGAGCCTGGCTCGTTGAAGCCGATATGGCCGTCGGTCCCCACACCCAGGATCTGGAGATCCACGCCGCCCGCCGCCTTCATCCTGTCCTCGTAGGACCGGCATTCCGCCGGGATATCGGCCGCGGACCCGTCAGGGGTGTGGACGTTTTCCGGGAGGATGTTCACCCGGCTGGTGAACTCGCGCATGACGACCTCCCGGTAAGATTCACGGTGCCCTGGTGCCAGGCCCACATATTCATCCAGGGCAAAGGCGTGCGCGGCGCTGAAGTCCAGCCGGTCATTGTCGTGCCGCGCAGCCAGTTCGTCGTAGAGAGGCAAGGGCGAGGACCCTGTGGCGAGCCCCAGGACAGCATCGGGCTTGCGCCGGAGCAAGGCCTCGACGGCGTCCGCCGCCAGCTTCCCGATCTGTTTACTGCCTGGGAGGATAACAACTTCCACTGGAGGCCGCCTTTCTGGATTTCTGGTTTCGCCGGTCCTGCTGGATCAACGGTTCACGGTCAGCTGGGCCAGGAGTTCGGGGCCGCGGGCATCGAGCCACTTTCCACCCAGCCGGATGCCGGCCGCAAACAGCGCCAGTCCCAGCAGCGGGCCGACGGTCAGGTTCGCCCACCCGAATACGGCGTTGCCGGTGACCATCTGCGCGATGAACAGGCCCACTTCGGGCAGGACCAGCAGGGTCAGGACACCCATCCCGGCGAACTGCACCGCCATGGTCTGGCCCACGTTGCCCGGGGGTTTCTTGAACGGGCTGTCGCCGGGCAGGGGCACGGCCACGGTGTAGCGGGCCGACACCACGGACGATAGGCCCAGGCCCGTGAACAGGATGCCCACGCTCAGGCCCAGCTGTCCGGGGAGCGCTTCCCAATCGCCGGTAAAGAAGTACTGGCCCACCGCGAGGATCAGCACCACTGGCAGGCCAAAGGCCAGGCATGCCAGCGCCCGGCCCAGCCGGTCGTCAACGCCCCGGACGCCCGTGGCCACGTGCAGGGCAAACGCGGTGTTGTCATAGGAGACATCTGCGGAGATGGACCAGGCCAGCAGGAAGGCAGCCAGCGGTGCCGCGACCGCGAGAACTCCGAAATCGCCGGACTGGCTGCCCTGGAAGACGAGCAGGATGGGCAGCAGCGGGATCACCACCAGGG
>JBDTQQ010000282.1:0-4364 GCA_039932075.1 Pseudarthrobacter sp.
CACCTGCAGGAAGCCGGAGGTCTGGTCGTTGGGCTTGAGCCGGTTGTAGATGGCTCCGGCAACATCGCCATACTCGGCCTGGCCACCTTCAGCCTGGACGATGCTGGCAACAATGATTGCCTCATACTGCTTCGCCGGATCGGTGATGCCCTGCACCACCAGCTCGTCGGTGGTCGTCTTGACCAGTGCCTGCAGGATGTCTTTCGCCGGCGTACCAAGCGGGAGCCGGTACTCCCCGGGGTGCAGGAAGCCCTCAAGGTTCTTGGCGTTCGCCGGCAAACCAAACTGCTGCGGGGAGTCGCTGAACTGCTTCAGCTGCTGCACTTTGATGCCTGATCCTTCGGAAATGGCCTGCAGTGATTCGTCGATCCGCAGGCCCGCGCTCAGGGCGAAGTAGATGACCTTGGTTTTGTCGTGGCCCAGCAGGATATTGACGGCGTCGGAGTTCTTCATCTCCGATTTAAAGGTGAAGTCCCCTGGTGACAGCGTTCCGCCGGAAGCCGTAAATGCCTGCAGGAACGTGTCCGCATTGGCGACGACTTTACCGGATTCCAATTTGGCGGCCACGGACCGCGTGCCCTCGCCGGGCTGGACCGAAACCTGGACTTCGCCGCTGCCCGGACCGGGGTAGTCGCTCAACTTGTCGCTTCCCAGCAGGGGCTTCAGGAACTGCGCGCCCACGGCAATGGCCGCCACGAACACCACGAGCGTCAGGAACAGGGCCAGGAGACGGCGCCTCCGCCGCACCTTCTTGGAGGGCTTTGCCACTACTTGTTCCGCTGCCCCGGCGAACAGGCCGGCATCAGCGTGATCTTGTGGATGGGGGTCGTCGACGTAGTGCCCATGGTGATCGTGCTCTTCGTAGTGGTGACCCTCGTAGTGCCGGTCGTCGTAATGATGGACCTCGTCGGGGTGGGCGTACCCCGTGGGGTGTCCCTCGTAATGCTCGGCATCCTGGGCGTCAACGGCCTGATCATGGTCCGTATGGTAGTCCGGCACGGTGGCCGGGACCTGCTGATGCACCTGGGTGGGCGCCGGGTCCTGGATGGAGGGCTGAACGTCCGGCTGTGTGGGGAAAGCCTGCTGGCGTGCCTGGACAGGCTCGGCTGGCTCCCCTGCGGGTTCGGCCGCCGCCTCAGGCTGGCGGTCCGGTGCCGGTGGTGCAACGGCCGGTGCAACAGGCTCCGGCGCGGGAGGGTCGACAGTTTCGGGCTCATGCGCCGGCACCGGCAGGTCCTGGCCGGTTTGGTAGGCCTGTTCCGGAACCGCGTTTGTGGGTCCGGTGTGCTTCTCCAATGCGCGGAGCTCTTTCCGGGTCAGCGGCCTGGCGCCATCATGATTGATGGCGCCTGAGGCGTCGTCATTATTGGACGGGCTCACTGTAGCCTTCCGTGTTTTGAGATCGAGACTTGCCTTCGGGGGCGGGGGTGCCAGTCTGGACTGAACCGCCTGTTCCGGAAGGCTGCAGACGGGGCGGCGCGCTCACGCGGCTCCCAACGTCCGTTCCCCTGGCTTTTTGCATGTCGATGGCGTGCTGGAGAATGCCTGCCGCCGCAACCTGATCAACCACTTTACGGTGGTTGCGGCTACTCATGCCAGCTTCGTGCAGGTTACGGTGGGCCGTGACGCTGCTGAGCCGCTCGTCAACGAGGTTGACGGGCACGTCGAGGCCCCGGCCGGCCAGCTCTGTCACGAGCAGCCCCGCGTACTCGGCGGCCATCCGGGCGGAAGCGTGCTCCTCCCCCTTCATGGTGCGCGGCAGTCCTACGATGACCTGGACCGCACCGAGTTCCTGCGCAAGTGAGGCAATCACCCGCACGTCGGAGTTCTTCTTGGCATTCCGGTCCAGGGTCTTATAAGGCGTGGCAAGGATGGCATCCGGGTCGCAGATGGCTACGCCCACTCGGACGGTGCCGACGTCTACCCCCAGTTTGATGCCCTGGGGGTAGTCAGCGGCTGCAACAGGTTCAGTCACGGGTTCCCTAGCGCCGGGAAATAGCGTCCACGACGGCGGCAAGCGCCGGGCCGACCTTGGTAGCGTTCGTGCCGCCGCCCTGGGCGACGTCGTCCTTGCCACCGCCGCCGCCACCGAGGATGCCCGCCGCGAGCCGCACCAGGACCCCGGCTTTCACACCGGCTTCCCGTGCGGCCTCATTGGTGGCCACGAGGATCATGGGGCGGTCATTGCTGACACCGGCCACTGCCACGGTGGAGGCTTCTGATCCGAGCCGGTTTCGCAGGTCGAGGGCAAGGTTGCGGATGTCATCGGCGCCACCGATCTGGCCGGCATCGTGCGCGATGACCCGGATGCCGGCGGCGTTACGGGCAGTGCCCACGAGGTTGGCTGCCGCCGCGGTGAGCTGTTCCTTGCGGAGGCGGTCCAGTTCCTTTTCCGTGGCCTTGAGCTTGTTCAGGGTGCTGGCGATCCTGTCGGCGAGCTGGCCCGACGGGACTTTGAGCATCTCCGTCAGCTCGGTCACCAGGGCGCGTTCGGCCGCGAGATGGCGGAAGGCGTCCATGCCCACGAAGGCTTCGACACGGCGGTTTCCTGAGCCGACCGACTGCTCGCCCAGCAGCGACAGGCTGCCGATCAACGACGTGTTGGAAACATGGGTGCCGCCGCACAGCTCACGGGACCAGGCGCCGTCGATCTCCACCACCCGTACTTCGCTGCCGTAATTTTCACCGAAGAGCGCCATGGCACCGAGTGCTTTAGCCTCGGCCAGGGCCATCACTTTCGTGTCCACCCGGAAGTTGTTGCGGATGGCCAGGTTGGACACCTCTTCGATTTCCGAGCGCGTGGCCGTGCTCAGCCCTTCGCCCCAGGCGAAGTCGAAGCGCAGGTAGCCGGCTTTGTTATAGGAACCACGTTGCGTGGCCTGCGGACCCAGGATCTGGTGCAGCGCGGCGTGGACGATGTGGGTGCCGGTGTGGGCCTGCTCGGCTGCATGGCGGCGTTCACGGTCGACGGCGGCACGCACCAGGGCGTCGGAGGAGATCTCGCCTTCGCGGACGATCGCCTTGTGCACGCTCAGGCCCTTGACGGGGCGCTGGACGTCGAGCACCTCGACGACGAAGCCGTCACCGGTGATGAGCCCGGTATCGGCAGACTGGCCGCCAGCCTCTGCGTAGAACGGCGTCTCGTTGAGGACAAGTTCGATTTCGTCACCGGTAGCGGCGTGGGCAACACGCTGGCCGCCGCTGAGGAGGCCACGGACGCGGGACTCGCCGTCGAGCTCTTCGTAGCCGGTGAAGACGGTCTCGCCCTCACCCAGGATCTCCTGGTAGGCGGTGAGGTCGGCGTGGCCGCCCTTCTTGCCCTTCGCATCGGCCTGGGCACGCTGGCGCTGCTCGAGCATGAGGGCGCGGAAACCGGCCTCGTCCACCTTGAGCCCGGCTTCCTCAGCCATCTCCAGGGTGAGGTCGATCGGGAAGCCGTAGGTGTCGTGCAGGGCGAACGCGTCGGCGCCGGACAGCGGTGCGCCGGCGGCCTTGGATACCGTCACAGCATCCTCAAGGCGGGCAGTTCCCGAGGCGATGGTGCGCAGGAAGGCACGCTCTTCGGCGTAGGCGATCCGGCTGATGCGGTCGAAGTCCGTCTCGACGATAGGGTAAACGCCCTTCATGGCGTCGCGTGAGGCTGGCAGCAGGTCCGGCAGGCAGGCCTTTTCGACGCCGAGCAGGCGCATCGAGCGCACCGCACGCCTGATGAGGCGGCGCAGGACGTAGCCACGGCCTTCGTTCGAGGGCGTCACGCCGTCGGCGATCAGCATCAGGGCGGAACGGATATGGTCGGCTACAACCCGCATGCGGACATCGTCCGTGTGGTGGGGATCTTCCGCTGTTTCGGCGGAGGTGTACTCCCGGCCGGACAGCTCGGCTGCTTTGTCGATCACGGGGCGGACCTGGTCCGTCTCGTACATGTTCTCGACGCCCTGCAGGATCATGGCGAGTCGTTCCATGCCCAGCCCGGTGTCGATGTTCTTCTTCGGCAGTTCACCCACGATGTCGAAGTCGTCCTTGGAACGGACGTTGTCGATCTGGTACTGCATAAAGACGAGGTTCCAGATTTCGACGTAGCGGTTCTCGTCCGCGAGCGGCCCGCCTTCAACACCGTATCCGGGACCGCGGTCGTAGTAGATTTCCGAGCAGGGGCCGGCGGGCCCGGGCTGGCCGGTGTGCCAGTAGTTGTCAGCCTTGCCCATGCGCTGGATCCGCTCGGCGGGGATGCCTGTGTTCGTCAGCCACAAGTCCCGGGCTTCATCGTCTTCCTGGTAGACAGTGACCCACAGGAGCTCCGGCGGAAGGCCGTACCCGCCGTCGTCAACGCTCGTGGTGAGCAGTTCCCAGGCGAATTTGATGGC
>JBDTQQ010000283.1:0-4353 GCA_039932075.1 Pseudarthrobacter sp.
AGAGGACGGGTGTCTCCCTCTCGACCCACCTAGCCCTCGCTTTTGAGCTCGGGGTCCTTCTTGAGGCCCGTCAGCCCGTTCCAGGCGAGGTTGACCAGGTGGGCGGCTACGGTTTGCTTGTCGGGCTGGCGGCTGTCCTGCCACCACTGGCCGGTCATGGCCACCATGCCTACGAGCATCTGGGCGTACATGGCTCCGTCTTCGGCGCTCAGGCCGCGGCGGTCGAATTCGTCGGACAAAATGTGTTCAACGCGGGCCGTGACGCGGGAGAGCAGGGTGGAGAACGCTCCTTCGGGCTGGGACGGCGGAGCGTCCCGCATCAGGATCCGGAAGCCTTCGGTGTGGTCTTCAATGTAGGTGAGTAGGGCGAGGGCGGCACGTTCCACGAGGACGCGGGGCTTGGCTTCCTCGGTCAGGGCAGTGGTAATCGAGTCCAGCAGGATGTGGAACTCGAAATCCACCACCTGCGTGTACATGCCTTCCTTGGAGCCGAAGTGCTCGTAGATCACGGGTTTGGACACGCCTGCGCAGGCCGCAATTTCCTCGATGGTGGTTCCGTCGAGTCCGCGCGCGGCGAACAGGCCACGGCCGACGTCGATCAGTTGGCTGCGCCGCTGAACGCCAGTCATCCGTGTCCGGGGTGGGTTGTTACTCACATTTCCATCATGCCCCAGGGCCGGTGACGAGCGCTGTTGAAACGGCTGGAACGGGCGCCGGGAGTGCGGGGTGGACGCCACGATTGCTGCTCGTGTCGCGGGCTGCCCCGAACCCATGGCAAAATAACTACTTGTGCCTTGGCCTTGCGCCTCTGGCACGGTCCGCCCTGGTGTAATGGCAGCACCCCGGCCTTTGGAGCCGTGGAGTATAGGTTCGAATCCTATGGGCGGAACTGCTGTGCGGAGAGCGTCCAGTAGTATGAACTCGGTGCCCCGCAAGGCTTGTGGCCGGCCAGGCACCGCACCCAGCGCCACGCGCAACCAAGCAAGGAGAGCCCGTACGTGATCCCCGAGAATACCGGCCCAGCCGCCGTCATTGTTCTGGCAGCAGGCGCCGGTACCCGGATGAAATCCCGTACCCCCAAGATCCTGCATGAGATCGGCGGCCGCTCCATGGTGGGTCACGCGCTCCTCGCAGCCCGCAGCATCAACCCCGGCCGGTTGGCCCTGGTTGTCCGGCACGAGCGTGACCTGGTTGCCGGCCATCTGAACGAGCTGGACGCTGAAGCCCTGATCGTGGACCAGGACGACGTCCCCGGCACCGGCCGCGCCGTCGAAGTCGCACTGGAGGCCCTTGATGCCCAGGAGAAGCTTGAAGGCACGGTAGTTGTGACTTACGGCGACGTTCCCCTCCTCACCGGAAGCCTGCTGGCGGACCTGGTGGCCACCCACGAACGCGAAGGCAATGCCGTCACGGTCCTCACCGCCCTCCTCGCCGATGCCACGGGCTACGGCCGGATCCTCCGCGGCGACGACGGTTCCGTCACCGGCATCCGCGAGCACAAGGACGCCACTGAAGCCGAACGCCTGATCCGCGAAGTCAACTCCGGTATCTACGCTTTCGACGCCGCAGTCCTCCGCGACGCGCTGATCCACGTCACCACGGACAACTCCCAGGGCGAGAAGTACCTCACCGACGTACTGGGACTCGCGCGGCAGGCAGGCGGCCGGGTTGCCGCCGTCGTCACCGAAGACCGCTGGCAGGTGGAGGGCGCCAACGACCGCGTGCAGCTCGCGGCCCTCGGCGCGGAACTGAACCGCCGCACGGTCGAAGCTTGGATGCGGGCCGGAGTCACCGTTGTTGACCCCGCCACCACCTGGATCGACTCCACCGTCACCCTGGATGAGGACGTGCGTATCCTCCCCAACACCCAGCTGCACGGTGCCACCACCGTGGCGAGGGACGCCGTCGTGGGCCCCGACTCAACCCTGACCGATGTCCGCATCGGCGAGGGTGCCAAGGTGACCCGCACGCACGGTTCCGGTGCTGTCATCGGTGCGGGCGCGTCCGTCGGACCTTTCACCTACCTGCGGCCAGGCACAGTGCTTGGCGAGACCGGCAAGATCGGTGCCTTCTACGAAACCAAGAACGTCACTATCGGCCGGGGATCCAAGCTTTCCCACCTAGGCTACGCCGGCGACGCTGAGATCGGCGAGGACACCAACATTGGGTGTGGCAACATCACCGCCAATTACGACGGCGAAAAGAAGCACCGCACGGTGATCGGCTCGGGTGTCCGCACAGGTTCCAACACAGTGTTTGTTGCACCTGTCCCCGTGGGGGACGGTGCCTACAGCGGCGCCGGCGCGGTGATCCGCAAGGACGTCCCGGCCGGTGCACTCGTCCTGTCGGTTGCTGCCCAGCGCAATGCCGAAGGTTGGGTTGTTGCCAACCGCCCCGGCTCGCGCTCGGCTGAGCTGGCTCAAGCTGCCGCGTCAGACTCCTCAAATACCCCAGCATCAACAGAAGAGGGCAAGTAATCATGAGCGAAATTACCGCACACGGCGAGAAGAAGCTGGTGCTTGCCGCCGGGCGGGCGCACCCGGAACTGGCGCGGGAAATCGCGAAGGAGTTGGGGACTGAGCTGCTGCCCATTGACGCCTACGACTTCGCCAACGGGGAGATCTACGTCCGCGCCGGGGAAAGCGTCCGCGGAACCGACGCTTTCGTCATCCAGGCCCACCCTGCCCCGCTGAACAACCACTTGATGGAACAGCTGATCATGATCGATTCGCTGAAGCGGGCCTCCGCCAAGCGGATCACGGTGGTGTCCCCGTTCTACCCGTATGCACGCCAGGACAAGAAAGGCCGCGGCCGCGAACCCATTTCCGCCCGGCTCGTGGCGGACCTGTACAAGACCGCGGGCGCTGACCGCATCATGAGCGTTGACCTGCACACCTCCCAGATCCAGGGCTTCTTCGACGGCCCTGTTGACCACCTCATGGCCATCCCGCTGCTGGCCGACTACATCCGGACCAAGGTCGGCGCCGACAATGTCACCGTTGTCTCCCCGGACACCGGCCGCGTGCGTGTCGCGGAGCAGTGGGCTGAGCGCCTGGGCGGGGCTCCGCTGGCGTTCGTGCACAAGAGCCGCGACCTCACCGTCCCCAACCAGGCCGTTTCCAAGACCGTCGTGGGCCAGGTTGAAGGCCGGACCTGCGTGCTGATCGATGACATGATCGACACTGGCGGCACCATCTCCGGAGCGGTCCAGGTGCTCATGAATGCCGGAGCCAAGGACGTCATCATCGCCGCGACGCACGCCGTGTTCTCCGACCCCGCCGCCCAGCGGCTGGCCGAATCGGGTGCCCGTGAAGTGGTGGTCACCAACACCCTGCCCATCGCATCCCACCAGCGCTTCCCGCAGTTGACGGTGCTGTCCATCGCACCGCTCATCGCCCGCGCCATCCACGAAGTGTTCGACGACGGTTCGGTCACCAGCCTGTTCGATGGCAACGCTTAAGCCAGGGCCCACACCGGCAGGGTTCCCTAAGTGAGCTTGCGAGCTTAGGGAACTGGTGGGGATGGCACCTGGCGCCGGCCCGTTTTAGGTTTCGGGTCCGGCACTGGTAAACTTCTTCACGATACCTTGGCGAGGGAGAGCAGTCTCCGTTATCGACTGGGTCTGAATCTCCCTTCCGGAAGGGCGCCACACGGCCGCCCGGCGTTGAAGGTCGTAACGGACCTCCGCCCTTGCTGAACACCATTTAGTCTTCCGAGGAGATACACATGTCTGAGCAGAAGCTCGCAGCAGAAGTACGCACCGAATTCGGCAAGGGCTTTGCCCGCCGGGCGCGCATGGCCAACCTGATCCCCGCCGTTATCTACGGCCACGGCGCCGAGCCGATCCACATCACGCTGCCCGCCAAGGCCACCACGCTGGCGGTCCGCACGGCCAACGCCCTGCTGTCCCTGGACATCAACGGCGAAGACCACCTGGCCTTGGTCAAGGACGTCCAGCGCGACCCCATCAAGCAGATCATCGAGCACATCGACCTGCTGACCGTCCGCAAGGGCGAGAAGGTCACGGTGGACATCCCGGTCCACGTTGTCGGCGAACTGGCTCCGGGCAACGTCTTCAACCAGGAACTCACCGTCATCTCCCTCGAGGCCGAGGCAACCCACCTGCCCACCGCCATCGAGGTAGACATCGAAGGCCGTACCGCCGGGCAGCACATCCACGCGTCCGATCTGGTCCTGCCGAAGGGTTCCGTACTGCTGGCCGACGCCGACGCCCTGGTTATCAACATCTCCGAGGCCACTGAGGTCTCTGACGAAGAGGCACAGGCTTCCACTGAAGCCGCAGCCGAGTAACACCTACTTAGATTGCAGCTGTGGCCGGGCCCCGTGGGGGTC
>JBDTQQ010000284.1:0-4342 GCA_039932075.1 Pseudarthrobacter sp.
CCCGAGTTCGATGAGTGTGTCTGCAGCGGCGAACCCAGACACCCCGATTCCGGTGACCACAACACGTAGGCCCGCCCAGGCGGAGTCCCAACTGACGAGGTTCTGCAAGCGGGGGGAAACAGTCACAGGAGCACAACCCATTCAGCGTAGAAGACACCCAGGCCCACGGCCACAAAGAGCCCGCCCAGGATCCAGAAACGGACAACAACCGTGACTTCGGCCCAGCCTTTAAGCTCGAAGTGGTGCTGCAGCGGTGCCATCTTGAAGACACGTTTACCGCCGGTCAGTTTGAAGTAGCCCACCTGGATGATCACCGAGAGGGTAATCAGGACGAACAGGCCGCCAACGATGCCCAGGAGCAGTTCGGTGCGGGACAGGATGGCGAAGCCGGCAATGGCACCGCCGATCGCGAGGGACCCGGTGTCGCCCATGAAGATCTTGGCAGGCGAAGTGTTCCACCACAGGAAGCCCACCAGGGCAGCGCTGAGGATCGCGGCCAGGAGCGCCAGGTCCAGGGGGTCGCGGACCGTGTAGCAGCCGCTGCCCGCTTGACGCGGCGATCCACAGGCTTGGTTGTTCTGCCAGATTCCCATCAGGGTGTAAGCGCCGAAGACCATCACGGAGGCACCGGCGGCCAGCCCGTCCAGGCCGTCCGTCAGGTTCACGCCGTTGGTTGCTGCCGTCACGATCAGGTTGGACCAGAGGACAAACAGAATGGCGCCGATAACCGTACCGCCGAAGGCAAGGTCCAGCCACGGAATATCACGCACGAGGGAGATTTTTGTCGACGCCGGCGTAAGGCCCTCGGGGTCGGGGAAGTTCAGGGCGAGGATGGCGAAGGCGATGCCTACCGCCGCCTGGAGGATGAGTTTGGCCTTCGCATCCAGGCCCAGGCTGCGCTGGCGCGAGATCTTGATGAAATCGTCGAGGAAGCCCACCAGGCCCATGCCGACCATCAGGAACAGCAGGATCAGGGCCGACGCGGATGGGCCGGCGGACGCCGGGTTCATCATCCACATGATCAGGTGGGTCAGTCCGTAGCTGAGGAGGACTGCTCCCACCACCACGGTTCCGCCCATGGTGGGCGTGCCGCGTTTTGTGTGGTGCGATGTGGGTCCGTCATCGCGGATGAATTGTCCGTAGCTCTTGCGGACGAGCAGGCGGATAAACAGGGGGGTTCCCACCAGGGCGAACAGCAGGGCAAGTCCCGCGCCGATCAAAAGTGCAATCACAGCAGCTCGCTCCTTTCTTCGGCAGGTTCCGTGGTTTGTGGGGGTAATGCTATCCGATCGCCCAAGTGCCGAAGCCCGACGCTGTTGGAGGACTTGAAGAGCACCAGGTCACCCGGTTCCAGCTCGGCGTCGAGGAGCGAATAGGCGTCCTCGACTGTTTCCGCGAACACACATTCGTCACCCCAGGAGCCTTCCTGGACAGCGGAAACGTACAGGGCCCGCGCCTCGCGGCCGACAACCACCAGGCGCGAAATGTTCAGGCGGACCACTTGGGTTCCCACGGCTGTGTGCTCGCGGATGGAATCCGGTCCCAGCTCAAGCATGGCTCCCAGCACGGCCCAGGTGCGGCGCCCGCGGCCCAGGTCGGCCAAGGTGCGCAGGGCGGCGCGCATGGACTCGGGATTGGCGTTGTAGGCGTCATTGATGACCGTGACGCCGTCCGCGCGTTCGGTGCGTTCCATCCGCCACCGGCTGGCCGCTGACTGGGCACTGAGGGAAGCTGCGATGTCGGCGCCCGTCACACCTGCTGCATGCGCTGCCGCTGCTGCCGCCAGGAGGTTTCCCGTGTGGTGGGCACCGATCAGTCCGCTGCTCACGTGCAGGCCCGCTTCGCTGCCGGGCAGGACGAGGTCGAATTCCGGGTTTCCGAAGGCGTTGGTATCCGGGTTGACAGCCCGCACGGCCGCTTCAGGACGGTCTTCGGCGGAGAAGCCCAGCACGGCGGCAACGGTGCGGGGCCGCATGCCCGCGACCCGGTCGTCGTCAAGGTTCAGGATGGCGGTGCCGGTGGGCGCGAGTGCCTCCACCAGTTCACCCTTGGCAAGCACGATGTTTCCGACACCGCCGAACTCCCCGGCGTGGGCTGTGCCGACGCCCAGGACGACGCCGATGTCCGGCTTGACCATGTCAGCCAGGCAGCGGATGTGCCCAATGCCGGTAGCACCCATGTCGATCACCAGGAACCGGGTCCCGGTGTCGGCCCGGAAGACCGTCAGCGGCACGCCCACCTCGCCGTTGTAGGAGCCTTGAGGCGCAACGGTATTGCCCTGCGTTGTGAGGATCCCGGCGAGGAGGTCCTTCGTAGTGGTCTTCCCTGCTGAGCCCGTGATGCCGATGACGGTCAGGGTTTCGCCGGCCGTAGCCCGGGCCGCACGGATCCGGCGGACGGCTTCTGCGGCCAGCGCGCCCATGGCCAACACGGCGTCCTGGACCAGGACTGCAGGATAGTTCACGCCGTCGGGGTCCGTGACGGGCCGTTCCGCGAGAACCAGCACGGCGCCCTGGCTGAAGGCGGCCGCGACGAAGTCGTGCCCGTCCGCGTGCTCGCCGGGTTTCGCGACGTAGAGCGAGCCGGGAGTGGCATCGCGCGAATCAGTAACCACCGAATTCGGGGTGATCCCCGGATCAGCGTCCAGGCGGCCGTTTGTGATTTCGGCGATTTCCGCCGCAGTAAGTGCAATCATCTCGGTCTAGGACTCTATCCGGTCGTCTTGGAGAACCGTGAATCCCCTGGCTGTCAAGGCGTTCCGAAGTTCCACCCTGTCATCGAGGGCAAGGTTGACGCCTTGCACCTCTTGCCAGACCTCGTGTCCGCGGCCGGCTACGAGAATGGTGTCCTGAAGCCCGGCCAGCTCAACGGCCCGTTTGATGGCGGCGTCCCGGGGGTGGATTTCCTCGATCACGCACCCAAGAGCTCCCTGTTCCTGGGCGGCCCGGGCACCCGCGAGCACGTCTGCGCGGATGGCTGCTGCGTCCTCGTCATGGGGGTCGTCATCGGTGACGATCACAACATCGGCGAGCTTGGCAGCGATGGCCCCCATGGCCGGACGCTTTCCTTGGTCCCGCTGTCCGGTCGCACCGAAAACAACAATGACCCGGGAACCGGGAAGCGGTGACCGGACAGCCTCGAGCGCACGGGCCAACGCGTCGGTATTGTGGGCAAAATCGACGACCGCAGCCGGCTCCTCAGAGACGAGTTGCATGCGGCCGGGTACTGCCACGGTAAAGGGGTCATGATTTGCCAAGGCGGCCTGGACTGCGGCGGCATCCACTCCGCTGGCCAGGACCATCACGGTGGCCAGCGCCGCGTTGGCCACGTTGAATGCGCCAGGCAGGCCGGTGTGGACCTGAAGTCGGGCGTCGTTCGGTCCGCTGAGGGTGAACTCGGTACCCAGCCCGCGCGCCGCAATCGCGGAGACCGTCCAGTCCGCAGCACCGCTGCCTGGGGCGGTCGCAACTGTGGTGACCGGGATCCCGGCCGCAGCAGCAAGCTTGCGGCCCCATTCGTCGTCGACCGTCACTACGGCCGCACGGGCGCGGCGGGGCGTGAACAGCCCGGCCTTGGTGGCAAAGTACTCGTCCATGGTGCCGTGCAGGTCCAGGTGGTCCTGGGTCAGGTTAGTAAACCCGGCGACGTCGAAAACTACCCCGTCGACGCGCTGGAAGGAGAGGGCATGAGAGGACACTTCCATGGAAGCTGCATCCAGGCCCCGCTCCCGCATGAGTGCCAGCAGGCCATGCACATCCGGTGACTCGGGTGTGGTGAGGAGGCTGGGAATGGGGTCCCCGCCGGCGAGGATTTCGATGGTTCCAATCAGGCCGGCCCGTTGTCCCAGGGCACGGAGGAGGGCATTGATGAAGTACGTTGTGGTGGTCTTGCCGTTTGTGCCGGTCACCCCGAACAGGTGCGGAGGATGGCCGGTGGCCGGCTGGCTCTGGTAGACCATGGCGGACAGCGGACCCACCACGTTGCGCGGGCCGTCCACCACGAGCACAGGGACCGCAGTCTCCGCCGACAACGCAAGAAGGCGCGCCCCGGCGTCGTCTGTAAGGACTGCCACTGCGCCCCTCTCCACCGCCTGCGTGACAAAGTCTGCGCCGTGGCGGGACCCGCCCGGGAGTGCGACGTAAAGGTCGCCACGTTCCACGGTGCGGGAATTAAGCGAGATCCCCGTGACACTTACGGCGGCCGACACGCCTGGGACCTGTACGCCGATGGCGTCGCCGATGCGGGCCAGGCGGACCGCAGCCACTGCCGTTGGCCTGAACCGGGCAGCAGCGGGTTCCGCGGGCGCGGTATGACCGCCTGGTGCGTTCTGCTCTGACAAGGG
>JBDTQQ010000285.1:0-4327 GCA_039932075.1 Pseudarthrobacter sp.
GCGCGCATGCTTGCCAGTGGGGTGCGTAGGTCGTGGGAAACCCAGGTGACAAGTTCGCGCCGTGCAGCCTCCGCCGCTTGCTCCCGTTGTCTGGATTCTTCGAGTTTGTCGCTGGTGGCAGCAAGTTCGGCGGCCAACGCGGACAGCTCCGAGGTCATTTTCCGTTGCGGTGCCACGGGCTCTCCGCGGCCGATTCTGGCCGCGTCCCCGACCAGACGGTTGGTGTTTCTGGCGAGCCCTACTCCCAGAAGCACTGCGACGGCGGCGGCAACGGCCGAGGCGATCGCCAGGATGACCCACATCACCTGCAGATCCGTCTCGGTGATGAACATGGCGTTGAAGGCGCTCACCATCCCTGCCACCAGGATGGCCAAGGTGGCCAGGACCACGATCAGGATCTGCACCACAATAGAGGTTTTTCGGAGCAGGCGCTGCAGCACCACTGTCACAGCGCCGATGGCCAGTGCCCATGACAGCACGACGGCGACAATGGTGAACAGATCGCCGCTAGTCATCGCTGGCCGGCTCCGTACCGTCGTCAAACCTGTAGCCCACGCCCCATACCGTTTTCAGCAGCACGGGCAGCGTCGGGTTAACCTCGATTTTTTCGCGCAGCCGGCGAACGTGCACGGTCACGGTAGAGAGATCGCCAAAGTCCCAGCCCCAGACGGCCTTGATGAGGACGTCGCGGCTGAAGACCTGGTTGGGGCGGCGCAGAAAGAACGCCAGAAGATCGAATTCCCTCGCTGTCAGCGTGAGGTTCTCATCGCGGTATCGGACAATGCGCGAGGCCGGGTTGAGGACAAACCCGGCCAGCTCCACGGGCGGCTCCGGAGTGAACTCCCTGATGCTGCGGCGAAGCACGGACTTAACCCGCAGCACCAGCTCGCGGGGGGAGAAGGGTTTGGTGACGTAGTCGTCGGCACCCATTTCCAGGCCCAGGATGCGGTCGTCCTCGGTGCCAAGCGCGGTAAGCATGATGATGGGCATGGACTGGGTGAGCCTGATCCGCCGGCATACCTCCGCCCCGTCGAGGCCGGGCAGCATGCGGTCCAGAATGATCAGGTCCGGATTGTGTGTCTGGGCCAGGTGCAGGGCACTGAATCCATCGCCTGCCATGTCTACCTGGAAACCCGCCAGCACAAGATAGTCATGTACTATCTGGGCGATGGTGGCCTCGTCTTCAACAAGCAGGATGCGCCTGTGGCCAACGTCCCCAGGGTCCGCGTCGGGCTGGTCAGTGTTCACGTTCCCAGCATAGGTTCGTGCGCGCCGCCGTGGGTCTGTCCGGGGTTACCGGAGGCCAAGCGTCCCGGTTCCGTAAGGATTTCCACCTACCGTGCCGGGCCTGCGGACTCTACGGTCGAAGGGTGGAGAAAGAGCCGAGCAGTTCGCCCGATAAAACCGATGCGGCCGGCAGCCGTGGCGGATGGGACGACGCCGGGGGTGCGCCCGCCGTGCTGGTGGATGTTGTGCTGCCATGCCTCAATGAGCGTTCGGCCCTTCCCCGGGTGCTGGCGGCCCTGCCGCCGGGATACCGCGCCATAGTGGTAGACAACGGGTCCACCGATGGTTCCAGCACGCTGGCCGCCAGTCTGGGGGCCGCCGTCATTCTTGAACCGAGGCGAGGCTTTGGCGCGGCGGCCCATGCGGGGCTGTTGGCGGCCACGGCGGAGTTTGTGGCCTTCTGCGATTGCGATGGTTCGCTGGACCCGGCCCAATTGGCCCCGATGCTGGCCCTGGTGCGCACCGGACGGGCCGATCTGGTCCTGGGTGCCCGGCGTCCGGCCCGCGGTGCTTGGCCGATCCATGCCCGGCTGGCCAACATCGTCCTGAGCCGCCGGCTGCGCCGGATGACGGGAATCCCTGTCACGGACTTGGGCCCGCTTCGCCTGGCCCGGCGCACCGCGCTGCTGGGGCTGGACCTCACTGACCGGCGCAGCGGCTATCCGCTGGAAATGTTCCTCAAAGCCCACCATGACGGCTGGCGCGTGACCGAAGTTGCGGTCGCCTATTCGCCGCGGCTGGGGAAGTCAAAGGTGACGGGTACTGTGCGCGGTACCCTGACGGCACTCAAGGACATGAGGGCGCAGCTGGACGCCGCCTCGCGGTGGGCGCCAGCGACGAAAACCGGCGGGCGGGCTATGGACAGACCGCCGGCGGGCGAAAGCCCAGCCGCAGCCAAGGCAGCCGGGCCATGAAGCTCACCATCGCGGTCATCGCCAAGGAGTGCGTCCCGGGCAAGGCTAAGACGCGGCTCACTCCTCCGCTCACGCCAGCGCAGGCGGCAGCCCTGGCCCAAACCAGCCTCAGCCAGACGCTGGAGACGGTGCGGTCATTTCCCGCGGCCATGCGGTTACTGGCCTTTGACGGGACGCCGCACCGCAATGACGCTGCGGGTTTTGAAGTGGTTCCCCAGGGTGCCGGGCGGCTGGACGAACGCCTGGCGGCCATCTGTTCGCTGGTCACCGGCCCGTTGCTGATTCTGGGAATGGACACCCCCCAGCTTTCGGTTTCAGCACTCGCCAGGCTGGTGGCGGATTGGTCCGCCCCGATACCCCGCCACGACGCCTGGATCGGGCCGGCGGCGGACGGCGGCTTTTGGGCCCTGGGCCTGCACCGGCCCGACGGCGGCCTGGTCCGGGACGTGGAAATGTCCACCTCGCAGACCGGGGCGCACCAGGTCGCCCGGCTGGCCAGCGCCGGACTAGCTGTGGGGCTGCTGCCCATGTTGACGGACGTGGATTACTTCGCCGATGCCCTGGCCGCCGCCCGCGATTGCTCCGGCACCCCGTTTGCCCGCGCGGTTCACCGTCTGGCCCTGGGGCTGTCGGCAGCGGGGGTGCCGGTTTCGGTGCCGGCCGACGCACAAGTGGGAGGGTCGGCCCGGTGACGAACACACCCACAGCTGCCACCGATACCGGGATCTGGACCGGCGACGCACCTGTAGGCGGCCCGATCCCGTCTGCTTTCTTTGGCCAAGGCGAAAACGAGCCCTACGCTGGCAGCCTGTCCGTCGGCCTGGGGCACCTGACCCTCCGCCCAGAATCCCTGCGTCCGGAAATCGCCGGCCCGGAACCCATCGGGCCGGTCCACTTCAGCATGCTCGGCTGGTCCGCCCCGGCCACCGCTAGCGAACGCGAGCTGCTGCGCACACTCCGCGGGCCGGTTCTTGATGTGGGCTGCGGCCCGGGCCGGATGCTGGCCGCTGCACGGGAACTGGGCCTGATGGCAATGGGCGTAGACACAAGCGCCCATGCGGTACGGCTGGCCACCAGCCGCGGCGTCGCCGCCATTCATGGCTCCATCTTCAACCCGGTCCCGCACGAGGGAGCTTGGGCTTCGGCACTGCTGATGGATGGCAACATCGGGATCGGTGGGAACATACCGGTGCTGCTGGAGCGTATTGCCTCACTGCTGGCACCAGGCGGGCAGGCACTGGCAGAGGCCGAAACCCCCGATTCCCTCGACGTAGCCTACGTAGCTGTGCTGGAGGATTCGGCCGGACGGGCCAGCGCCGCCTTTCCCTGGGCCCGTGCCGGTGCGAAAGCTCTAGCCGCCCATGCGGTACGGGCGGGCCTAACCTGCCTCGCCACCCGAACTCTTCACGGCCGGGTCTTCCTGACGCTGGAACGCCGGGTGTAAAGTCCGACTGCGGCCACGACGCCCGCAGAGGCCACCACGAGAACCAGCCAAAATATGCCCAAGGCCTGCACATAGTCCCCCCGCAGGACTGTATCGTTGGCAGCGCTTCCCGGGCCGCCTGGCTGGAGCACCTGTTGGGCGCGAATCAGCGGGGCAACCACCAAGGTCACCACCGCCCCCACCAGCAGGGCCCCGCGCACTATCCCCTGCTGGATGGGGCGCAGCCCATACGTCAACCGCGACAAACCGCCGCCGGCCAACGTTGTTAACGGGACCAGCACGCCGTCGTGCACCACCAACGCCACGGCAAGCCAGGCCGCCACGCCGACCAAGTGGGCAAGCAGCACATTGGCCAGGAATCCGAAAAGGGCATCGGCGAGGGCGGCCACGCCCAAGGCACCCAGAGCTGCCCGCACCCACCACAACGTTCCGCGCTCCGCCGTCACCGGCTGACCCATCAATGGCAGCCGCATCAGATCACCTCCACTTTGTTCACCCATTTGGTCTGCAGTACCCCAGGCCGGCCGGGGGCGATGATCCGTGCCGGATAACCGTGGTCAAGGTCAAGCGGCGCGCCATTGAGTTCGAGCGCCAGCAGCGTCTGATCGTCCTGGCTGTACGCAGCGGGCATGAAGGAACGACCGTACACGCCGCCCTGCTCCTCGGGTACGTCGCGCTCCGC
>JBDTQQ010000286.1:0-4325 GCA_039932075.1 Pseudarthrobacter sp.
CGTAGGAGTGGATGACGTACCAGTCACCCTCCTGGCGGCGCAGCTTGGCTTTGAATTCGTCAGCGGGGTCGACCTCGGCCTTGGCGGCTGCAGCTGCCAAGGCGTCTGCGTCGTCGCCTTCAGATTCGGCACCTTCTTCAGCGGCATCGTCCGCAACGACAGTATCGGCGTCGGAATCGTCGTCAGCGTCAGCAGATTCGGGCGCAGCGGACTCAACCTCGGACTCTTCACCGGCTTCGACCGTGGGGGCCGCCGTGTTGTCCGTGGACTCTTCCAGCTCAGTCTCGGTTACCTCGAGCTCCTGCTCAGACACTTGGTCTCCTGCTTCCTCATTGCCTAACATGCCTATTTAAATGGCTCAATTCCGCACACCCCGTGGAATCTTCCCGGTGACCCGGTCAGTGCCACGTGGCCTGCGGACGGTGCGCCTTAGCGGTCCGTGGGAGCGACCCCGCCAAAGACCCAGCTGACCGCGGTTCCAAAACCGAGATCCAGCAGGCTGACGATCACCATCATGATGGCCACGAACACCAGCACCACGAGCGTGTAATTGATCAGTTCCTTGCGGGTTGGTGCAACAACCTTCTTCAGCTCGCCGATGACCTGGCGAACGAAGAGTGCAATGCGAGCGAAGAAGTTAGCCTTGGCGTCCTTCTTAGCTGGGCGGCCTTTGGAGCTGCTGGCAGCTGTTTCGGTCACCTGGTCCTCGCTCATCTTTGCAATGTTGGATTACCCGGTCCTGATCAGAACCATGGTTACTGCGCGTGCTCCGGCTTTCCGCCGGAACAGCTTGCGCAGGGCAGACAGGACTCGAACCTGCAACCTGCGGTTTTGGAGACCGCTGCGCTACCAATTGCGCCACTACCCTAGGGGAGGAAAACGAATCCTGCCGCGATCGCCAGCTTTCACTGGGGCGCACGCCATCATCCGTGTTTCAACACCGGAGAACAAGTCTACGCAACAACTTCGTCTACGTCGAACCAGCCTCGTTCCGGACCTTCGTTCCGCCCTTGTGAGTGCTCCTGGCCTGCAGTCACATCCACGCCGGCAATCCGAACGATCCGGTGAACAGCATAGAGTAGATCTCGTCGAATTCCACCATTCAGCCTTCGGGCTGCAAGCGAAGAACGGACCCGCCATGTCTTCCGCCCGCGTTTCCCAGCGCATATCCGCCATTGCCGAATCCGCAACCCTGGCTGTTGACGCCAAGGCCAAGGCGCTGAAGGCAGCTGGCCGGCCAGTCATTGGCTTTGGTGCGGGCGAACCGGACTTCCCCACTCCGGACTACATCGTGAAGGCCTCCATTGAGGCAGCCAGCCAGCCCAAGTACCACCGCTACTCACCCGCCAGTGGCTTGCCGGAGCTGAAGAAGGCCATTGCGGAAAAGACCCTGCGGGATTCCGGCTATGCCGTTGACCCGTCCCAGGTACTGGTGACCAACGGCGGCAAGCAGGCCGTGTACAACACGTTCGCCACGCTGGTGGACCCGGGCGACGAAGTGATTGTGCCCACCCCCTTCTGGACCACGTACCCGGAGGCCATCCGACTCGCCGGCGGCGTTCCCGTAGAGGTTTTCGCCGGCCCCGAGCAGGACTATCTGGTCTCGGTTGAGCAGCTCGAGGCAGCACTCACGGAGAAGTCCAAGATCCTGCTCTTCGTTTCGCCGTCCAACCCGACCGGCGCCGTGTACTCCCCCGAGCAGGTCGCCGAAATCGGCAAATGGGCCGCGTCCAAGGGCCTGTGGGTGGTTACCGACGAGATCTACGAGCACCTGACCTACGACGGCGTTCCGTTCACTTCCATCGCCACCGCGGCCCCGGAACTCGGCGACAAAGTGGTCATCCTCAACGGCGTGGCCAAGACCTACGCGATGACCGGCTGGCGTGTCGGCTGGATGATCGGCCCGGCAGACGTCATCAAGGCCGCCACCAACCTGCAGTCCCACGCAACCTCCAACGTCTCCAACATCATGCAGATCGCCGCCCTCGCCGCAGTCTCCGGACCGCTGACCGCCGTCGACGAGATGAAGGTGGCCTTTGACCGCCGCCGCAAGGCGATCGTCGCCGGACTCAACGCCATTGAGGGTGTTGAATGCCCGACGCCGAAGGGTGCCTTCTACGTGTATGCGGACGTCCGCGCTCTGCTCGGGAAGGAATTCCCGACGGCGGCAGGTACCGCAACGCCGTCGACCTCCGCCGAGCTGGCTGCCTTGATCCTCGACGAGGTCGAGGTTGCTGTGGTTCCGGGTGAGGCCTTTGGCCCCTCCGGGTTCCTGCGGCTCTCCTACGCCCTCGGGGACGAGGACCTGGCCACCGGCGTGGGCCGGCTCCAGGAGTTCCTGGGCAAAGCCAAGTAGGACGCTCTCTCACTAAACGCAGGAAAATCAGCAACGCTCCATCACTTTCCTTAGGAGAGTGATAGAGCGTTTGCGTTTAAGCCGCATCAAGTGAGAGAGCGTTAGCGTTTAAGCCGCATTAAGTGAGAGAGCGTTAGCGTTTAAGCCGCATTAAGTGAGAGAGCGTCCCGGGGTGGGGGTTAGAGGAGGCGGCGTTCCGCGGCCCACTTGGTCAGCTCGTGACGGCTTGAAAGCTGGAGCTTGCGCAGCACCGCGGACACGTGGGTTTCCACGGTCTTGATGCTGATGAACAGTTCCTTGGCCACTTCCTTGTAGCTGTAACCTCGTGCGATGAGGCGCATCACCTCCAGTTCGCGGGCGGAGAGCCTGTCGAGTTCGTCATCGGCGATGTCGGCCGGCGCGGTACCGAAAGCATCCAGCACAAAGCCCGCCAGCCGGGGCGAGAACACGGCGTCGCCGCCAGCCACCCGGAACACGGCGTCGGTGATTTCAGCGCCGGAAATGGTCTTCGTGACATAGCCCCGGGCCCCGGAACGTATGACCGCCACCACGTCCTCGGCTGCATCCGAGACACTGAGCGCCAGGAACTTGGTGCTCCCCAGAAGCGCTGCGGAGCCTGCGATGACTTCGCGTCCACCGCCGCCCATGCCGCCCGGCAGGTGTACGTCCAGCAGCACCACCTCGGGCCGTTCCTGGGCGATCACCGCAATAGCCTGTTCCACGGTGGCGGCCTCGCCCACCACCTGGACGCTGGAGTCGAGGTCGGCCTTGAGGCCGGACCGGAAAATGCCGTGGTCGTCCACGATCACTACCCGGACGGACTGCGCGGGGCGGCCGGGCCCGGCGCCCTGTGTGTTGTTCATGATTTTCCTTCCGCGTTTTCCACGTGAAGCGCCGGCAGGCCCAAACGCACCTCGGTGCCGTCAGGGGTGCTGGTAATGACGGCAGTCCCGCCATGGCGCTTCATGCGCCCGATGATCGACTCCCGGACGCCCATGCGGTCCTCAGGAACCTCGTTCAAGTCGAAGCCAGGGCCCCGGTCCTTCACAAAAACTTCAGCGCGGCCATCTGAGGCCTCCAAGTACACGGAAACGGTTCCACCACCGTGCCGGGACGCGTTCAGCATCGCCTCGCGGCTGGCCTGGACCAGGGCTTCATGGGCTTCGGTCATGGCGGTATCCCCCACGCATACCACTTCCACGGCGTTGCCCAGGAAGTCCTCCACTTCCGCGGCGGTGGCCTTGATGCGGTCCGAAAGCTGGCCGGCTTCCTTGCCCGGGTCATGGAACAGCCAGCCCCGCAGTTCACGCTCCTGCGCCCTGGCCAGGCGGACTACGTCATGTTCACTGGCGGCGCGCCGCTGGATCAGGGCCAGGGTCTGCAGCACGGAATCGTGCAGGTGTGCCGCGATCTCGGCCCGCTCGGTTTCGCGGATCCTGCCCGCGCGCTCCGTTTCCAGGTCCCGCCAGAATTTCAGTGCCCACGGCAGCAGCACCAGCACCACGCCGCCCAGCACCGCCACCGATGCCAGCAGTGCCAGCCAGGTCTGCTCCCAGGAACCCGAGCCGGACACCATCACAAGCACGCCGGCCACCACCAGCGCCAGGCCGGCGGCGAGCCGCCCCCAGCCGCCGGCCTGGTCTGCCTTGGTTCTGTCCACCAGACCGGCCCGGCGGTTTTCGTCTAGCTGCATCCAGGCGATGGCTGCACCGCCGAGCACGGCAGCCGCGGGAATGAGGGTCCCCAGCGGCACGTCCACACCCAGGAGTTGCGCGATCATGATGCCCGCCACCAGCAGCAGACCGGCTCCGAGCAGGATCTCCTTGCCATAGCGAACTCCGCGGACGCTGAACCACGGCGGATTGGGGGCAGCGCCGTCGCCGGCGACGGGCGGGACAGCTGTGGGCAGGACGCCAGCATGTGCAGCGCCCGCACTGGAGCTCACACCCGGTGCGGAAGCACCGGCGTC
>JBDTQQ010000287.1:0-4322 GCA_039932075.1 Pseudarthrobacter sp.
GCTCGGTCTGCGCGGCGATGTAGGCAAGGGTGGTGGTGGGGGAGGAGGAGAAGAAGGGGCGGTTGTGGTGCTCGCCGATGGCGTAGACGTCCATGCCGATTTCTTCGACCTTCTTGGCGATCGCCACGGACGCTTTGATGCGTTCGTTCTCCGTGGGCGTCCGGCCGGTGGTGGGGTCAGTGGTGATGTCACTGACGCTGAATACGCCGATCTGCATGGTGTGCCTTCCGTTCCTGGACTTTTCCGGGGTTGCTTCCAAATGTACCAGATTTTCATGCATTTGCATGTATCACCGGTTACAACGCCGCAAGGAAAGGAATATTCCCGCTTTTACTCTGCGTCGCCCGCAGCGGCGCGGCGGCCGCTGACCTTGGGAACCGCGCCGGTGGTCCAATCACTGAACTCTGCGTCGACGTCGTCCGCGGCCGAAAACTCCGGGCGCTCCTGAATCTCACGCAGCAACTGCTTGCGTTCCCGCCGCCCCTCCACGAGCCGGTACAGGACCGGCACCAGGACCAGGGTCAAGGCGGTGGAGGAGACCAGGCCGCCGATCACCACCACTGCCAGTGGCTGCGAGATGAAGCCGCCGCCACCGGTCAGTCCCAGTGCCATGGGCGTCAGGGCGAAAACAGTGGCGAGGGCGGTCATCAGGATGGGGCGGAGGCGCTGCCGCGCGCCGTGGGTGATGGCGTCTGCCACGGTCATACCCGGCAGGCCGTTCCGCGGCTTCCTGTACTGGTTGATGAGGTCGATGAGCACGATCGCATTGGTGACCACGATTCCCACGAGCATCAGCATGCCGATCAGCGATGGCAGGCCCAGGGGAACACCGGTCGCCAGGAGTAGCGCAACGGCTCCGGTGGCCGCAAAAGGAACCGAGACCAGCAGGATCAGCGGCTGGATCAGTGACTTGAAGGTGGCCACCATGATGACGTACACAATGGCGATGGCCGCGAGGAGCGCCAGGCCCAGCTGCCGGAAGGACTCTGCCTGCTGTGTGGTGGCGCCGCCGAGTTCCGCCGTCACCCCGGCGGGCAGGCTCACCTCCGTGAGGCGCTTCTGCACCTCGGCGTTCACGGCACCAAGGTTGGGGCCCGACGGCGTGACTGACACTTTCGCCGTCCGCTGGCCGTTGCTGGCGGTGATGGAAACCGGCACGTCCACCTGCTCTACGGTAGCGATGCTGCCCAGCGGCACAGGTCCGGCCGCGGCCGGCAAGGCGATGCTGCGCACCGCGTCGATGCTGGTGAACCGGGTGCCTTTGCCGATCTGTACAGGGAAATCATTGGTGTCGATCCGGACCGTCCCGGCCGGGATGGGGCTGATGGTGGCGGCCAGGACGCCGGCCACCTGCTGCTCGTTGAGGCCCGCCGCGACCGTTTTGGCCCGGTCCACCTTGACCTGCACCACCGGTTGGCTGGCCGCAAGGTTCGTGGTCACGTCGCTGGTCTCCGGGACACCGGTCATGGCTTCCACCACGGCGTCGCTGGCCGTGCGGAGGTCCGCGGAGGTGGCCGCCTTGATGGTGATATCCACTGTGGAGGACGTGCCAAAGCCGCCCTGCTGGGAGCCGACAGTAACTTTCCCGGAATCGGCCACCTCGGCCAATTTCGTGCGCACCGTTTCCTGAAGCTTTGCCTGGTTCACCTTCTCATCCGTCACCACCGTGAACGTGGAGTTCGAGGAGCCGGAGGAGGTGAGCGCGGCGAAACCCGCCTGCGCGTTGCCGGACGTGACCTGGACGTTCTTGACGCCGTCGATCCCGCGGAGGACTTCCTCGAGCCGTACCGCCGCGGAACTCGTGTCGGCAAGGCTCGTCCCCGCCGGCAACACCTGGCGGACCGTCATGCTGTTCTGGCCGGAATCACCGAGGAGGTTGGTGGCCAGAAGCGGCGTCATGGCACCTGTCCCGCCGAGCACCAGGAGGGCGGCAACGAGAGTCCACACAGGATGCTTCTGAGTCTTGCTCAAAATAGGCAGGTATGCGCGCTGCAGCGGGTTCTTCTGTTCGGACTCTTGCGCCTTGGCCCGGGCAGCCGCAGCAGCTTCACGGGCGGCGGCGGACCCGGGAGCGGCAACGGCCGGGCTCTTCAGGAACCAGTAGGCGAGGACCGGAACTATGGTCAGGGAAACCAGCAGGGATGCCAGGAGCGCCATGGTGACCGTCAGTGCGAAGGGCCGGAACAGTTCGCCCGCGAGCTCGCCCACGAAAGCGATCGGCAGGAAAACGGCCACGGTGGTCAGCGTCGAGGCGGTGATGGCGCCGGCCACTTCGCGGATCGCAGTAAGGATGGCAGCCACTTTTTCCTCGCCGTAGCTGAGGTGCCGCTTGATGTTCTCGATCACCACAATGGAGTCGTCCACCACACGACCGATCGCAATGGTGAGCCCGCCCAAAGTCAAAATGTTCAGCGAATAGCCCGTCGCCGAGAGTCCGATGAAAGTCACCAGAAGCGAAAGGGGAATGGACACCGCTGTCACCAGTGTGGAGCGCGTGGACATCAGGAACACCAGGATGACGGCCACCGCGAAGCCCAGCCCGAGCAGCCCCTCAGTGGTGAGGTCCTTGATGGACTTCTCGATGAACGGGGCCTGATCGAATACCGGGGTGAACTTGGCGTTGGATCCCAGCTCCGCCTCAAGAGCGGCCAGCGAGTCGTTCACGGCGTGGGAAATGCCCACAGTGTCGCCTTCAGGCTTCTTGGTGACGGAAACCGCCAGCGTTTCCTCGCCGTTGGTGCGGGTAATTGAAGTGCGTTCGTTGTCCTTGAGGCTGACGTCCGCCACCGTGCCGATCGTTGCCCCGTTCTTGGCGCCGCCCAGTGGCAGCGACCGAATGGTGTCCAGGGAGTCCACCGGGCTGCCGATCTGCAGGGACAGGGTCTTGCCCTGCTCCTCGATGGTGCCCGCCGGGATCAGCGATCCGTTGTTGCCCAGCGCGTTCCGGATGGACTCGATGGTGGCGCCGCTGGCGGCCATCGCTTCGGGCCGGGGGAGGACCTCGATGTGCTGGGTCGCGCCGCCCGTCACATCGGCGCCGCGGACGCCGTCGATCTTCTGGAGCCGGGGGACGGAGAGCCGCTGGAGGTCGGCGTTCAGCTCGCTGAGTGGCTTGTCCGAGGACACCGCGAGGAACACGATGGGGAAGTCACTGATGCTTCCGGCGAAAGCTTGCGGCTGCACGTCCTCCGGCAGGGACCGCTTGGCGTTGGAGATGGCCCGGTCGATCTGGTTCCGGGCCCGGTCAAGATTTGTCCCGTAGGTGAAGACCATGGTGATCTGCGACGAGCCGTTGCGCGACGTCGAGGAGGTTGACTCCAGGCCCTCCACACCGTTCAGTGCGGTTTCCAGCGGCGCGCTGACCTGCTTGTCCACCACTTCAGGGGACGCGCCCGGCATGGGGGTCAGCACGGTGATCTGCGGGAACTCGATGGAGGGTATGAGTTCCTGTTTCAGCGATGACATGGTGATCACGCCGAACACCGATGCGAAGACGGTGATCAGCGCGATCAGTGCCCGGTTTGCAAGGGAAAGTTGTGCCAGCCGGAACATCGCTTGGTCTCCTGTGGGATTGACGGACTGCTGGGACCGGACCTGCCCGCCAGGCCGGCGATGCGTCAGTAGTGCGCGGGAACGCTGTCGAGCTGGAGTGCCTTCGCGGTGGCCGCTTCGAGTCCGGCAGCCAGGTCCGGGTTCTCGTCGAGCTTCACGCCGTAGCCGGGCATCATGTCTTTCAGCTTGCCCTGCCAGCCCTTGAAGTTCTTCGGGAAGGCTTTCTGCAGCAGCTCGATCATGATGGGTACCGCAGTCGACGCTCCGGGCGACGCACCCAGGAGAGCGCCGATAGAGCCATCGCGGCCGGCGATCACTTCAGTGCCGAACTGCAGCACGCCGCCCTTCTTCGGATCCTTCTTGATGATCTGTACACGCTGGCCGGCGGTGATCAGTTCCCAATCGCCGTCCTTGGCCTCTGGGTAGTACTCGCGAAGCGCCTCCACCTTGTCGCCATGGCGCTTGGCCACCTCTTTGACGAGGTAGGCCGTGAGGTCCATGTTGTCCTTCGCCACGGCAAGCATCGGAATGATGTTGCTGGGGCGGATGGACAGCGGCAGGTCCAGGTACGAGCCGTTCTTCAGGAAGTTGGTGGAGAACCCTGCGTACGGGCCGAACAGCAGTGAGCGCTTGCCGTTGACGTAGCGTGTGTCCAGGTGCGGCACGGACATGGGCGGGGCGCCCACCGAAGCCTGGCCATAGACCTTGGCGCTGTGCTGGGCGGCGAGAGTCTCGTCGGTGCAGCGGAAGAACTGGCCGGACACGGGGAA
>JBDTQQ010000288.1:0-4318 GCA_039932075.1 Pseudarthrobacter sp.
ACCCGGGCCCAGCCGGCTGGGCATGGTATGTCGACGACGAGTGCTGGCGGGCAGGGGGCTGGCCGCACGGCACCAACAACCAGGGTGAGCTGATGGCCGTTCTTGACCTGTTCCGCGCTACCGCCCATGTTCCCGACGAGCACCTGAAGGTCCTCTGCGACAGCCAGTACGTCATCAACTCGGTGACCAAGTGGATGCCGGGCTGGAAACGGAAGGGCTGGCGAAAAGGTGACGGCAAGCCCGTCATGAACTTGGAGCTGCTCAAGGAACTGGACCGTGAACTCGCCGGCCGCAAGTACACGTTTGAATGGGTCAAAGGCCACGCCGGTCATGATCTCAATGAGGCAGCCGATGAACGCGCCCGCGCGGCAGCCACCGCCTACCAGCAGGGTGTCGCGGCCCGTTCCGGACCAGGGTTCGCCGGCGCCCCGAAAGTAGCGAGCCAATCCCACCCTGCTGCAGGGGCCGGGAGTGCAGGGGCTGAGGGTGCTGGCGCCAAGGCCGGAAGTGCTGCCGCCCCGGCTGCCCGGACGGCGCCTTCTCCCGCCGTCGGCGCGAGCCCCTTCGGACAGGCATCCTTTGATGAGCCCGACCTGTTCAGCGAGCCCGACCTGTTCAGCGAGCCCGACCTGTTCAGCGAGCTCGAGGCGGAGGCGTTCGACAGGGCGGAGGCCACCGGGGAAGAACCCAGTCCGGAGGCGATCGTCGAGGCCCTCGAGCGCGAGCTGGCCGGCCCGGAGGCCAGAGGCGACATTGGCCGCACCGGCGTCCTCCTGCACCCGGACTTCATGGAGATCGGAAGCTCAGGCAGGGTCTGGACCCGGGACGCCATGATGATGGCACTGGAAGAGGACCCGGGACACCAAACGGAACTCGAAATCCTGGCCACCGACCGCATCGGCACCAGCGCGATCCTGCTGACGTACCGAAGCTATGCGCGCTCGGGCACGGTTCTCCGGAGCTCCCTGTGGGTGCTGGATGGCACCAAATGGCGGCTCCGGTTCCATCAGGGCACACCCGAAGCCTGACCGGAAAGCCGAAGCCTGAGGCCAGCAGCAGGGCTCAGCTGAAGCGCTGCGTGTTGCCCTGCTCGGCCTGGGCATAAGTGTTCGCGGCAGATGCCAGGGCCATGTTGATGGATGCCAGCGACGCCTCAACCTTGCCCTGGGTCAGGGTCCACTCCGTGACCAGGGCCTGGAAATTGTTGGCGGCGGAGCCACGCCAGGTGGCCTGCAGCTCGTCCAGGCCCCGCTTCATGGTCTGTACATCGGAGCTGATCCGATCCACGGTTGCTTTGACGTTGGCTGACTTGAGCTGGAGCAGTTCGGTGTCGACGGAAATGATACTCATGGCTGATACCTCTCGATGGAGTGGGGCAGCTCCGCTGCCCGCCCGGCTGCTCCGGGCCACTGCAACGAGCCTACGGAGGGGCTCAGCCGGCACGCCACGCGCGATTGCTATATGTGGATAACCTTGCCATCACCCTTACCGCCACCCAGTGCGTCGCCATCATGCCGGTCGTCCCCGTCATGCCGGTCGTCCTCATCATGCCGGTCCGCCTGGTCCTCGGGGACGCCATCAGCTTCACGGCGGACGGGCAGGCTGACCACCAAAGTGGCACCGCCGCCGTCGGTCGTTGCCACCCTGACGGAACCGCCGTGCGAACCCACGATGGCGGCGACAATCGCGAGCCCCAGCCCGCTTCCGCCGGTCTCGCGGGTCCGGGACGTGTCCGCGCGGTAGAAACGCTCAAAGACCTTGGCAGCTTCCTCTTCCGAGATGCCGGGGCCGTGGTCCCGGACTTCAATCACAGCGCGGGGTTCCCCGGCGTCGGAGGTGCGGACGCCTACAGCCAGTTCAATAGGGCTGCCTACGGGCGTGTAGCGCAGCGCATTGCCGACGAGGTTCCCCACCACCTGGCGCAGTTTGGCTTCGTCGCCCAGCACGGGTGCGGGCACGGCAGGGCCGCCGTCGAGCCCGGTCAGGGTGATGGAGCGGGTCCGATCGCTGGCCTGCGTGTCCACCACCGCATCGTGCGCGATCAGTTGCAGGTCAACAGGCTTCTGCTGGAGGGGGCGCTGTTCGTCCAGGCGTGCCAGCAGCAGGAGGTCCTCCACCATGGAACCCATCCGTTTGGCTTCGCTTTCAATCCGTCCCATGGCCGTGGCTACGTCCTCGTTGGTGGCCAGGGCGCCGTGGCGGTAGAGCTCGGAGAAGCCCCTGATGGTCACCAACGGCGTACGCAGCTCATGGGACGCATCAGCCGCGAACCGGCGCATCCTGGCTTCTGAGGCGGTCCTCGCGGCAAAAGCCGTCTCGATGTGGGCCAGCATGGCGTTCAGCGAGCTGCCAAGCCGTCCCAGTTCAGTGTGCGGGTTGTCGATGTCCACACGCCGCGAGAGGTCGCCGGCAGCAATCGCTGCGGCGGTTTTCTCCACCCTGGCCAGGGGCCGGAACGACCGGGACACCGTCCAGCTGGCGATCAGCGAAGCGAGCAGGAGTGTGAGCAGGCCTGCCCCGCAGATCACCAGGGTGGCGTGTTTGAGGACGTCATCGACGCTCTGCAGCGGCAAGCCGATAACCACAACGGCGAGACGCCCGTCGCTGAGGACTGTCACGGCGACGACGCGCCAGTTCTGCCCGTCCGTGCCCCTGACCTGGTAGGGCCGGGAGCCCCGCTTCTGGGCCTCTTCCAACGAGATACTGCTGATGTCCGGACGGATGTCGGCGTCTCCGCCGAACGGGTAGGGCTCCTCACCGGGAACGAAAAGAGTCAGCGAGTAATCGGTGGGGACCATCGGGTTGGGCGCCTGCAGCGGCGTGAATGAGCGCTGCTTGCTCGCGAGGTCGACGGCGGCGTTCAGTTTGTCATCCACCTGGCCCTGGAGATAACTGTTCAGCAGCGCCAGGGTGCCTGCGCCGGTGGCGGTCAGGGCAACAATCAGCAGCGCCATGATGATGGCTACCAGCTGGGACCTCAGGGAGGCTGACTTCCACCGCTCCAGCAACGTCAGCGCTTTTCTGCCGTTCGGAGCACGTAGCCCACGCCGCGCTTGGTCTGGATCAGGGCAGGGGCATCCGGATCGATGTCCACTTTGCGCCGCAGGTAGGAGATGTAGGACTCCACGATTGACGCGTCGCCGTTGAAGTTGTACTCCCAGACGTGGTCAAGAATCTGGGATTTGGACAGGACCCGGTTGGGATTAAGCATCAGGTACCGCAGGAGCTTGAATTCGGTGGGGGAGAGCTCGATGACGGTGCCGCCACGGCGCACCTCGTGCGCATCGTCGTCGAGCTCCAAGTCATCAACCCGGATGACGGCGTCGTCGTCCAACAGCGGCTGGGTACGGCGGAGGACAGCCCGGATGCGTGCCACCACCTCGTCCAGGCTGAAGGGCTTGGTGACGTAGTCGTCCCCGCCCACGGTGAGCCCGGTGACTTTGTCCTCGGTGTCGTCCTTCGCCGTGAGGAACAGGACAGGGAAGTGCTTGCCGGATGCCCGGAGTTTCCGGGTGACGGTAAACCCGTCCATGTCAGGAAGCATGACATCCAGCACGGCGAGGTCAGGGGCGTGAAGCTCGGCCGCGGCCAGGGCGTCCCGCCCGTTGGCAGCCGAAACCACCTCGAAACCGGCGAAGCGCAGGGACGTGGACAGCAGTTCGCGGATGTTGGGTTCATCGTCAACAACGAGGAGCTTGGCTTCGGGTCCGGTCTTCTTCATACTCCCATCATGCTCCCAGACTCTGTGAGTTTTCTGGACGTTCACTGTGCTTTCGGGGAGAGGCTAACAGGTGGCATTACCAGCCGAGTGTTCCCGGTCCGCCCTTGAAGGGCCCGGCCACCTTGTCGGTGATCCAGCCACCGTAGAAGCCCCCTTCCTGCGGACGCACGCGTTCCCCGTCAACCTCGCATGAGCTCATTCGGCCCGGGTAGACGGCAACACGGTCAGCCAGGAGTTCGAACCCTGCCGTTGGCTCCGGGTAGAACCACGCGGCGCCCGTGGCCACTGCACCGCCGGCGCGGACGGTCAGGTACTTCGCGGTGCCTTTGAACTCACAGAAACTGCTCCCCGCCGCTGGCTCCAGGACGCCCGGGCTGAAGGCTGAGCGGGGCAGGTAGTAGACCGGGGGATGGCTGGTCTCCAGCACGCGGACCGAGTCAGAGGTGTCCAGGATGAGCCGGCCGCCGAAGAATATCCTGATCCTCTCCACGCTGGGTTCAATGCGGGGCGGCCGCGGGTAGTCCCACACCGATTCCTGGCCGGGGAGCGGAATGATTGGTTCGATGTTCTGGCGCATTCCTCCAGTGTGCGCGGCCG
>JBDTQQ010000289.1:0-4309 GCA_039932075.1 Pseudarthrobacter sp.
ACTGGGCGCAATACCGGTCACACGGTTGCTGTATGCGACGGTTCCGGTGGTTTGGTAGAGCGGCAAGCCGTAGGCGTTTTGCCACATCCGTTTGTCCACGTTGGCCAACAGTTCGTCCTGTTTTGCCAGGTCCGTGGTGATTGCCAATTCCTCCATGGTTTTGTCCGCTTCGGTGTCAGAGAACCCGGTGAAGTTGCTGCCTGCGCCGGTCTTGAAGATCTGGGGGACGCGGCTGACACCTACCCCCGGACCGATCCAGCCCAGGATGGCAGCGTCGTAGGCGCCCTTACTCAGCGCCGCTACCCAATCAGAACTGCCGAGGCCTGCGTCTTCAACGGTGAAGCCGGCGGCCCTCGCCGACTCACGGATGAGGGAAAAGGCCCGTGCGCGGTTGGGATTGTCCTTGTTATACAGGATCCGGATTGTCGGGGCCGCACCACGGAGTTGCGAGGCAGCGCCCTGGATGTCCACCTTTGAATACTGGGCGGATCCGTTGTTCTTGATGGTTTCCTCATACTTGGGGTGGGATGGAAGGAAGACGTGCGAGTCCAGCGGCTTCGCGTCATCCACCAGGCCGCCCACCACTTCATTGACAATCTCCTGCCGCGGAACGGTCTTGAGGAACGCCTCACGGACATCTTTCTCGGCGAACGGGCCGGAAAACTTCAAGTCGAGATGGTCGTAGCCTGACTGGTTGTACCGCTCCACTGTGTTTCCCTGGGCAGCCAGCCCATCGAAAAGCCCTTCGGTTCCGGCCGAGGGCTGCGGGGCAATGATGTCTGCCTGCCCCGTGCGGAGGGCCGCGGCGGCGGCACCGGCAGCCCCGGTAAAACGCACGGTGATCTCATCCAGGTAGGGCTCAGCACCCCAGACGTAATCCTTGTTTCGGACCAGCGTGACAGAGGTGTCCGGAACCATGTCCCGGACAATGTACGGACCGCTGGAGAGATACATCGCGGGGTCAGGCGGGAGCGTCTTGCTGTCGAAACCAGTGTTCCAAAAATCGCTGACGCGCTTCAGCGGGGCGTTCACCGCGGGGCGGTCTGCGTCACCGCGGGGCGAGTCCCTGAGCAACTCAATGAGGTCGTCTTCGTCGTTCAGGCCGCTTTTTGTGGCGACAACATGGGCCGGAAGGCCGACTTCGAACGCCACCTCCCAGTCCGCGTACGGTGACAGGTACTCGAGGGTAATAGAACGGCCGTCACTGCCAATTTCCGGGAGAGCAGTGGCCGCCAGGCCGGTCCGGTCGGCAGCTGCAGAAAAGTAGGCGGTGCCGGTTCCTGCCTTGGCGTCAGCGTCGTTAAAATACCCTGAACCCGCCGCCCACGCGAGGAGGAGGTCCCCGGCGTCTATTGCGTCGCCGTCGGACCATTTCACACCCTCGTTCACGGAGTATTTCACCTTCAACGGCCTGTCGGACACCTTTTCATAGTGGCCGAACTTCTCGTTGCGGACCACCTTTTCGGTGTTGTCCACGTAGTAGAAACCGGAATGGGTGACGTTGCCGATCTTCGTGTTGATGTCCGTGTTCCCCGCGGCACTGAACGGGTTGAAGGAGGTAAAGGCGTTCACCTCGGCCACAATGACGCTGCCGCCGCGTTTGGTCTCCCCCACCACCACGGGCGCGGTTCCCCCGGAGCCGGAGCACCCTGTAATGACCAGCACCGCCGCGACGGCCCCGGTCATGATTTGCATCAGACGCCTTAGCGGCATGCCGTCTCCTTTGCCAGTTCCGGACGTTGAAGCGGAACGTATTTTTCTAGCCACACGCCGTTGAGTCACTTGTTTGCATTGAATTCTAACGGTTCCAGGAGTGGCCCCAGGAGCAAGGTCGGCCTCCCGCCTTTCATGCGGATCAGCCGTATGCCGATCCTGAAGGAAGCCCATGCCCCAGTCTTCACAACCGTTGCGCAAGCTTGGATTCCTTACTATTGGCCTGTTCGATCCGGCGGATCCAGCCGTGGGGCAGGAATCGACGTTGCAGGTCATCGAGCTGGGCGAGCAGCTTGGATTCGACAGCGCGTGGCTGCGCCACCGCCACCTGCAGTTCGGAATCTCCTCCCCCATTGCGATCATGGCCGCAGCCAGCCGGCGCACCTCCCGGATCGAGCTTGGAACTGCCGTGACCCCGATGGGCTGGGAAAACCCGCTGCGCCTGGCCGAGGACCTGGCCACTGTGGATCTGCTCGCCGGCGGGCGAATAAATGCGGTCCTGAGCGTGGGCGAACCAATGCACTATGACACGGTGAAGCACGAGTTGTACCCGGATACCGCCGAACTGGAGGACTTCAGCTGCGCACGCGTGGATCGGCTTGCGCGTTTGATTGCGGGGGAACCCTTCCGGGAGTTTACCGGCAAGCAGGGTGTTTTGGAGGAATCTCCAACCGCGTCGAGCCGCACTCGTCCGGGCTGCGTGAACGACTTTGGTATGGGGCGGCAAGCAAGAAATCGGCCGTGTGGGCAGGGGCAAACGGATTCAATCTGCTCTCCAGCAGTGTGATTTTTCCCGAATTGACTGAGGAACCGGCATTTGCCCAAATCCAGCAAGCACAGATTCGTGCCTATCGTGAAGCTGCCGCCACAATCGCACGGAACGGCCCGGGTTTCGCAAGGCCCGGTAGTGATCCCGACCGATTCGGCTTCATCGAAACAGCGGGAAAAGTACCAGCGATACGTCGATGAACGCACGCCCCGGACACGCGCGCCGCAGGGGCCAAGCAGGATGCTCTTTGCCCCCGATCTCATTGGCACCAGCGACCAAATTGCCGAACAACTGCACGCACACGCGGGGTTCCAGGAGGTCGACGAAGTGGCGTTCGCGCTGCCTTTCAGCTTCGACCATGAGGATTATGTCCAGATCCTCACCGACATCGCCACCGAATTGGGCCCGGCACTGGGACGGACCCCCGCAAGGGCTTAGGCAACTCTCGAGACCTGACGCGCAATCCCCGTGCCGATCCGTTGTGGCCGCTTAATCGCTCACAAAGTGACCTGGAGCTTACTCCTCACTAGAAGTCTCAGCTTGAGATTCGCCGGCGATTTCGCCTCCGGGGCTGTCCTCGTCTGTTTGTGTTCTCTTCTTCGATTTGAAAAGTCCCGTTACGTTGGACCCGACGGTGCCCGCTGTCCCGGCAATCGAGCCACCCAACTTCTTAGCCTTGGTTAGGGCCTGTGATGCGTCAGGCAAAACCTCGTCAAGGATATGGCTTGATTTGAACTTGTCCGCCGCTTTAGAAGCGGTCCCCTTGATCGTCGAGCTGACATCCCCGAATGCATCTACAAGACCTTTTGCCCTATTAGGCATCATTTCATTTGCAAGTTTGACGGTCGCCAAGTAGGCCTCCGCATCGACATTAGGAGGAGGAAGTTCCCTGAGATGCATCATCAGCCGTTTCGACTGACTGTTGAGAGTAACGAAGGTGAGGCCGCCCGATACCACTCCGCCCACGACCGGAACGACCTTGCTCACAGTCTTAGCGAAGCTCTGCTTGGTTACCTGCACTCCGATGATCCGCAGCGTCTGCTTCATTGGGAGGTACCACGCAGTTTTAGTCAGAGCGACACTTGCGATCTTTTTTTGGACGGCAGGACGGGCAACCTGTACGGCAAAGAGACTTAGCGAGGCCGACGTGCCGCCGACTCCCATCATGACGCCGAGGAACGCTGCAAGCATGCCCAAGGTCTCATCATCGATGTCTTCAATATCGTCCAGGAATGACTGCCAGCCATAAATGTAGGCGACCTTCTGCATTACCCTGAACGCGTGAACGTAGAACTGAGTTATGTCGGCGGGCACTGTTCCGATCATTGCAAAACCGCCGGGCAGACCGGCAGCAAATGACAGGGCCGTAGATTTTCCAGTCTCGAAATCAATAGCGCTTTGGGCGATTTCATCAAGCATGATCGGTAATATTCCCGCTACCGCCGGGTTCTCGTTTATAGCCCTCTCGATCTCGGTAGCTCCGATACCTCTCTTGTGAAGTTCTGCCTTGAGGAATTGAGCCCTGTCAATTCGCACACCACGCAGACGTATGACCTTTTTCAGGAACGCGATGGCGAATTGCTCCGCTTCCCTATCTTGTTCCTCCATCAGGGCGTTGAGGCTTGGATTCGTGCCCCCGTCTACGCTAGGACCTTCATCATCTAGCTCGACGGTGATCCGAAGGTCCTCCACCGCAATCGCTTCCACGCTCTTCTCGTTCTCATCGCTCACAGTGCACGCCATCCCGTATGGTTCTGAAGTTGTCCCTAGCCATGATGATGATAACCGCATTAGCCGCAGTCGTATCGGGAGCGCAGGCTTCAAAAA
>JBDTQQ010000290.1:0-4298 GCA_039932075.1 Pseudarthrobacter sp.
CAGCGTATTCGTCGATGAAGTCCTGGACAACGTCTTCCTTGAAGCGTTCCGAGAAATCCCAGACGTAGTAAGGAATACCCAGCACATCGCAGGCCCGCCAGGCATCGCGCGAGTCTTCGATGGTGCAGCACCCGCGGCTGCCCGTGCGCAGGGTGCCTGGCATCCTGGACAGGGCAAGGTGAACGCCGACGACGTCGTGGCCGGCTTCAACGGCGCGTGCTGCGGCTACGGCGGAGTCGACTCCGCCGCTCATGGCTGCTAAAACTCGCATGCTGGCTTTCTTTTAGGTTCAGGGGGCCGCGGGCACCAGAGGCGGCTGCTGTCAAGACGGCAGCCGCACGAATAACACAATGCCTGCCGAACTATTGTATCGGCACGCCAATGCTGACCAAAAAGACCTTGACTCCTCCACCCCCTCCTTCTAAAGTCAGGCTTAGCAGTTTTAGACTCAGGCGGAGCAGTGGGAAGCGGGCGGAGATGACTGTTGAGGACATTGTCATAGCGGGTGGCGGGCTGGCGGGCGCCACTGCCGCCAAGACCCTGCGGGCTGAAGGTTTCACCGGACGGGTAACCGTTGTCGGTGCCGAACACCACCACCCCTACCTGCGTCCGCCGCTGTCCAAGGAGTACCTGCTGGGCAAGGCCGCGGAGGACACCGTCCCGGTGGTGCCGGCAGGCTGGTACGCAGAGAACGACGTCGACCTCCGCCTGGGCGTGCGGGTCACCAACATCCGGGTGAAGGAGCGGACGGTGCAGCTGGACGAGGGATCGTCCCTGGCCTACGGCTCCCTGCTCCTGGCAACCGGGGCATCGCCCCGGACCCTGCGACTGCCCGGCAGTGACCTGGCCGGCGTGTCGACGTTCCGCACCCTGGATGACAGCAGGCAACTCCGCGGCCACCTCGCTGCGGGCGGCAAAAATGTGGTGATGGTCGGTTCGGGCTGGATCGGGATGGAATTGGCGGCTGCCGCGGCAACGTATGGCAACAACGTCACCCTGCTGGGGCTGGAGGACATTCCACTTGCGGGCGCTATTGGCCCGGACCTTGGACGGTTCTTCCGGGGTTTGCACGAAGCGAACGGCGTCAGCTTCCGGCTGCCCGCCTCGGCACGGGAGCTCACAGGAGAGGACGGAGCTGTCACGGGCGTCATCACGGACACCGGTGAACTGCTCCCTGCTGACATCGTGATCATCGCCGTGGGAGTGGTACCGGACACCGCCCTTGCCCGGGCGGCCAGCCTGGCGCTGGACAACGGCATCCTCACGGACGCTTCGTTGCAAACCAGTGAACCCGGCATCTATGCGGCCGGCGACGTCGCCAACGCCTTGCACCCCTTCACCGGCCAACACCACCGCAGCGAGCATTGGTCCAATGCCCTGAACGGGGGCAAAGTGGCAGCCAAGGCGATGCTGGGCCAAGCAGCCACGCTCAGCACCATCCCCTATTTCTATACAGACCAGTTCGACGTCAGCATGGAGTACTCAGGCTTCCCAACCCTTGCCGCAGGCGCTGAACCGGTGATCAGGGGGTCGCTGGAGGCCAAGGAGTTCATCGCTTTCTGGCAGCAGGATTCCCGCGTGGTGGCCGGCATGAGCGTCAACTGGCCGCGGAAAGTTCAGCCGGGGGCCCAGAAGACCATCAAAGCCCTCATCTCGGCCCGGACGCCAATTACGGCGGAGCGCCTGGCAGACCACGCAGCCGGACTGGATCAGCTCCTGCCGGAACCGGCCTGACGGGCCACCGTGCCTGCAGTCTGGATGGACGATTCATGCCCGGCCATTCCCGCCTGCCGCGCCCGCTCATAGGCGCCGGGGAGGGCCGCCAGCATGGCGTCCACATCAGCCTCCGTTGAGGCATGGCCGAGTGTAAAGCGCTGGGCGCCGCGGGCGGTTTCCTCATCCAGGCCCATAGCCAGCAGCACATGGGACGGCCGTGGCACGCCGGCGGTGCAAGCTGAACCAGTAGATGATTCCACGCCGGCAAGGTCCAGCAGGAACAGCAGCGAATCCCCTTCACAGCCCGGGAACGTGAAGTGGGCGTTGCCGGGAAGGCGCCCCTCCCCTGCCGCTCCGCGCAGCACGGCATCCGGTACGCGGTCGAGGACACCACTGATCAACCGGTCGCGGAGTGTCTCGATGCGGGCAGTCTCCGTTTCAAGGTGAGCAGCGGCAGCTTCGGCCGCCGCAGCGAACGCGGCAATGGATGCCGTGTCCAAGGTCCCGGAGCGCACATCGCGTTCCTGGCCGCCACCATGCTGCACCGGGGTCAGCTTAACTGCACGCCCCAACAGCAGGGCCCCCACCCCCACCGGCCCGCCGATCTTATGTCCGGAAACAGACATGGCGTCCAGCCCTGAAGCTTTGAAGTCCACGGGCAGGGATCCGAACGCCTGAACAGCATCCGAATGGACGGGGACACCGGCCGCGTGCGCCAGCTCCACAATCCGGTGCACGGGCTGGATGGTCCCCACCTCGTTGTTGGCCCACATCACCGTCACCAGGGCGATGGAGCCGGGATCGCGCGACAGTTCGGCCGCCAGAACCCCCAGGTCCACCACCCCGTCGCTGTCCACGGGCAGCCAGGTGACTTGGGCACCTTCATGGCGTTCCAGCCATTCCACCGTGTCGAGCACGGCGTGATGCTCGACGGCGGAGCACAGAATGCGCCGCCGGGAAGGGTCTTCGCCGGAGCGGGACCAGAACAGGCCCTTGACCGCCAGATTGTCCGACTCAGTGCCGCCGGACGTAAAGATGACCTCCGAGGGATGGGCACCGGCCGCCGTCGCGATGGCTTCCCTCGCGTCCTCCACGGACCGCCGGGCGCGGCGGCCTGAACCGTGCAGGGACGACGGGTTTCCGGTGCGGGAAAGTTCCCGGGTGAGGGCTGCCAGCGCCTCCGCAGAAAGTGGCGTGGTGGCTGCATGATCGAGGTAGACGGGCACGGATCAATTCTAGCCGCGTCGGCGGTCGTGGATTCAGGGCGGCGTGATCCGGGCGCAGCACTGACCTTGGACACTGTTCGGCGCGATGCGCTCCTCCGGCTCCCCGCATGCCGCGGCGGCGCCCCGGAGGAAGGAACCGTTCATGGCACAGACCACGCCCGGATGCCCGTCGGAAAGCCGGTGGAACGGGCAGTTGGCCAGCACCAGGCCGCCGTTCCCGTCGGGCCGGGGGTCGTAACCCTCCCCTGCCATGAATTCCGCCAGGCCCTGGGCTCCGGCGGCGAGTTCCTGGCCCTTGCGGTATGACGTCGTTCGCAGCGAGTCGCTCACCGCCTCGCCGGTTGCGGTGGAGTGCTCGATGGCAGCGGCGAGGAGCTCCCCGGCCAGATCGTAGTTCCGGTCAGGCACCGAGGCACTCACTTCGCTCGCTGCCGGCCGGTACATCTTGGCGGGACGCCCGGAGCCGGGGCCGGTCTTGCCGGCGGCCTTGTGGAATTCCACTGCCAGCAGGCCATCCTGGACCAGCCTGTCGAGGTGGAAGGAGGCCGTACTTCGTGGCAACCCGAGGGCCTCTGCGGCGTCATCGCGGCCGACGGCTCCGTCCGAAGAGGCAACCAGCTGGAAAAGCTGCCGGCGTTTGTCGTCGCCGAGCGAAGCAACGGCCGCCATGCGGCGGCCCCACGGAAGTCTGCGCACTAGGAGCCCTTCATTCTAAAAACAACATCCATTGCTTAATCCGTCCATTCTTTCTAAAATTATGATACCTACTTTTAGAAGGAGCGCACCATGAAAACCACTGCAGAAACCGCCCCAACCGGCCGCCCGCGAACCATGACACCGGACCGCCAGGCGTTCCTCCTGCTCCGGACCGTGTTTACTGTGGCACCCATCCTCTTCGGGCTGGACAAGTTCACCAATATCCTCACCGACTGGACCACCTACCTGGCACCCGTTGCCACATCTGTTGTCCCCGTCACGCCGCAGACGTTTATGTACATCGTTGGGGTCGTGGAAATCAGTGCCGGCATCATGGTGGCCGTCCGTCCCCGGTTCGGTTCGCTGCTGGTGGCCGTCTGGCTGCTCGGCATCATCGTCAATCTGCTCGTCCTGGGCGAATACTACGACGTGGCACTGCGGGACTTCGGCCTGTTGGTCGGCGCGCTCGCCCTGAACCGGCTCGCGCCCGTCGGGTCCTGGCGCCGCCACCGCTAATTCGACGGCGGAGCTAGTTCGACGTCACCGCTAGCTCGACGGCGGAACCACCACGAGGCGCGCTGCCACCTCGGCCCGGGCCGCTGCCAGGGTGGCAGCATCGGGGCAGGAAGCCGAGACATACACAGACGACGCGGCGGTGCC
>JBDTQQ010000291.1:0-4296 GCA_039932075.1 Pseudarthrobacter sp.
CGGCAAGGGTCAGGCAGCCCGCGCCGCCCGCATCATTTCTGCCTGGGCCGACCAATACCTCGACGCCGGGCACTCGTAGCGGCGCCGCCGTCGTGCTCCACGGGAGTTTTGCCGGGCTGGATGTGCCGGGAGCCCCACAGCCCCTTCTCGTGGCCTTCAGGCGCGCCCCTGAGGTCCCCTTCGCGGATGGCTGACCAGGCGGCGGAAACGAGGTAGACCTGGCTGACCAGGTTGAACCAGATCAGCAGGCCGATGATGATGGCGAATGGCGCGAGGATGGGGTTGCGGCCTGCGCCGGCGAGAAGCTCGGTACTGAAGACCTGCAGGATGGTGGTGCCGACCGCGGCGAGGATGGTTCCCTCCAGCAGGGCCCGCCGGGACAGCTTGAGCCCGCCTGCCAGTCGGAACATCACGACGGCGGTCACCCAGCTCAGGACCAGCGGCACACCGATTTTGATCAGTGTGGTTAGTGGACCGGCGATGGCAGGATCCAGCCGCAGAAAATCGCTGACCCAGCCGGCCGCCGTGCCGAACACCAGGGACGCCCCGGCACTGATGACCAGGGCAACTCCCAGGAGCAGCAGGGTTCCGGCGTCCCGCAGCTTCATCAGGATGATGTTCATTTTCAGCGGCGGCAGTTCCACCACGCCGCGGATGCCGTCGCGGAGCCCGGCGATCCAGCCCAGGGACGTGATGACCGTGACCACGGCCGCAATTACTGCTGTCCAGCCCAGGCCGTCCGGGTTCAGGAGGTCCTTGGGATCGACCAGGCCCGCCCCGCCATTGACCTTCAGCAGGCCGGGCGCGCTTTTCGCCACGCTGCTGATAATGTTCTCCAGCAGGGCAGGCTGGCCGCGCAGCACCAGGCCGGCCATGGAGAACCCCGTAGCCAGCAGGCCGGTAATGGAAAAGAACATCCTGAACCCCATGCCGGCGCTCATGAGCGGACCGTGCTGCAGGTTGTAGTGCTGGAACGCGCGCATCGGCCGGAGGGAATTAAGCCGGGCGAGCAGCCATTGGACCATGGCCATCACGCTGGCCAGCGGGCCGCCGTCGGACCTTCTGGCTTTGCCCCACTCCATCCTTTTCTGGATGACGGCCAGCTTCAGGCGGGCCTGCTCAGTGGGAAGTGGTGGCTCCGTTTGCGCCGGCGTCCGTTTTGGTGCCGCGGGTGCCGCCGTCGTCGTCAGTTTCGCTCCCAAAGTCCAACTCTTCCCGTACCTGCCAGATGCCGTCAGCATCGTGCTCGTAGAGTCCCATGCTAACCACAGGGAAGGTGGCCTTGTAGCTTTCGAGGACCGTTTCGGCCTCATCGAGGCTTTCCGGGGCAACATCGTGGGCGATGGTGACATGGGGATGGTACGGGAACGGCAGGTCCCGTTGGAGTGGACCGGTCTGGAGTTTCTCGTGCAGGTCCACGCAGGCGTCGAAACCCTCTTCAACCTTGATGTAGACCACAGGGGAAACCGGGCGGAAGGTCCCCGTGCCGGAGATGGTCACCATGAAGGGGGCCTGGTTGCGGGCCACCTCGTGGACGTGGGCGCGGGTGGCTTCCCAGTCATCGGTGGGGGTGGTGGTGACCAGCGTGATGTGGGCCGGGACCACCCCGGCCATCGGATCACCGAACGAAGCCCGCCACCGCTGCAGCTCCGCCGCGATGGCAGGCGGGAACCCCAGAATGACGCCGACGCTCATTCCTTCGCTGACAGTGCTCGCGGCGGGCATTGCTCTAGCGGACTCCGGCCAGGCGCAGCGAGGGCAGGAACCCCATCCGCTCGTAGACCTTGCTGAGCGTCACGGAGGCGATCTCGCGGGCACGTTCCGCGCCCTGGGCAAGCAGCCTGTCCAGTTCGGCCGGATCCGCCATCAGCTCGTTGGTGCGGTTCCGCAGCGGCGTGATGAACTCCACCATCACCTCGGCCAGGTCCAGCTTGAGGTGGCCGTACATCTTGCCTTGGTATTCGGCCTCGAGCTCCGCCACCGATTTGCCGGTGAGGGAGGAATAAATGGTCAGCAGATTGGAGACGCCCGGCTTTTCTTCGAGGTCAAAGCGGATCTCCGTGCCGGTGTCCGTCACCGCCGACTTGATGCGCTTGGCGGCGACCTTGGGGTCTTCCAGGAGCTGGATGGAGCCGTTGGGCGACTCCCCCGTTTTCGACATCTTGGCGGTGGGGTTCTGCAGGTCGTAGATCTTCGCGCTTTCCTTGAGGATGGTGGCCTCGGGCACAGTGAAGGTCTCGCCGAACCGGGTGTTGAACCGCTGGGCCAGGTTCCGGGTCAGCTCCAGGTGCTGGCGCTGGTCCTCACCCACCGGCACCAGGTCGGTCTGGTACAGCAGGATATCGGCGGCCATCAGGGTGGGGTACGCGAACAGTCCCAGCGTGGCGGCGTCGGCGCCGGCCTTCTGGGTTTTGTCCTTGAACTGGGTCATGCGGGAGGCTTCGCCGAATCCCGTGATGCAGTTCAGCGCCCACGCCAGCTGCGCATGCTCCGGGACGTGGGACTGAACAAAGAAAATGCTCTTGTCCGGGTCGATGCCGGCGGCGATGTACTGGGCCGCCACCACACGGGTGCGGTTGCTGAGTTCCGCCGGGTCGAAGTCCACCGTGATGGCGTGGAGATCGGGGATGAAGAATACGGCGTCGTAGGCGGACTGCATGTCCACCCAGTTGCGGACGGCGCCGATGTAGTTGCCAAGGTGCAGGGAGTCGGCAGTGGGCTTGGCGCCGGAAAGGATCCGTTTGCGGCCGTGTGAAGGTGAGCTGGTCATTCGTTGGAACCTTAAGATTTAGAGCCGGTAGTCCACTACCAGCGGGGCATGGTCAGAGAAGCGTGTGTCCCACGAGGGCGCCCGGTCCACGACTGCTGAGAGGGCGGCAGCTGCGAGGTCCGGTGTGGCCAGGTGGTAGTCGATGCGCCAACCGGTGTCGTTGTCGAACGCCTGGCCGCGCTGGGACCACCAGGTGTAGGGGCCGTCAACGTCGCCTGCCAGGCCGCGGTGAACGTCCTTCCAACCGATGTCCTCGCCGAAGAAGCGGTCAAAGTAGGCACGTTCTTCGGGCAGGAAGCCGGCCTTCTTGACGTTGCCCTTCCAGTTCCGTATGTCCCGTTTGGTGTGGCCAACGTTGAGGTCGCCCACCACGAGGGCGTGATCGCTGTGCTTGGTGAGCTCGGGCAGGCGGGTGCTCATGACGTCCAGGAAGCGGTACTTGTCCACCTGCTTGGGGGTTCCGACTTCGCCGGAGTGCACGTAGGCGCTGGCAACGGTCAGCTGGACGGGTTCTCCGCTGGCGTCCGTCAGCCTGAAATCGGCTTCCACCCAGCGGCCGGCGGTGGCGAAGTAGTCATCACCGATGCCGTTGCGGGTGTACAGGGGTTCCTCGCGGGAGGCAATCGCGACGCCGGCGCGGCCCTTGGCTTCCGCCTCGGCGTGCAGGATGTGCCAGCCGTCGCCGAGCAACTGGCGGACGATCGCGTCAGGTGCCCGGACCTCCTGCAGGCAGAGGATATCCACTTCGCGTGGCTCCAGCCAGGCCGCCATGCCGTTCCTATAGGCAGCCCGGAGGCCGTTGACGTTGACTGATGCGATGCGAAGGTGATCCTTCTTCAATGCCGAACTCACCCGCACCACTCTAGTCGATGATGGTTCCGCTGACCGGGTCCCCGGTGCTGCCGCCGGAGCGGATCATGTCCCGGGCGTTCGTTGCGGTGATCTCTATGGTCTCCAGCGCCCGGCGGATGGTGTCCTGGTCTGCGGCTTCGCCTTTGGCCCGTTCCTGCTCCACCACCCGGATCTGCACCTGCACGATCTTGAAGGAGTGGTCCAGCTTGAGGTCCCTGACCTCGTCCGCCTCGGACCGCTCGGACACCACCCGGGTGCCACCGTGGTCAGCGGAGGCCGACGAAGGCGCGCGGCCGGCGGCGCTGTTGAAGGCGTTCTGGGCTTCCGTCAGTTTGGCGCCCGCTTTCTTGGCGGCCTTCTGGATGCTGAAGACCACGAAGGCTGCCAGGGCGAGCCAGAAGCCCGCGATGACCGCAACAACCCAGCCCACGACGTCGTTCTGATTCGCGGCGAAGATCACGGCAACCAGGAAGGCAATGATAAAGACCATCATCCCCGGGCCGCTGATCCTGAGCATGGAGAAGCCGCCCTTGGACCGGCCGGACGGGGACTGTGGGCTACCCAGAGATTGCATGGGTCCATTGTCTCAAACCCCGCGGGGCCCTTTTGCACCTTCCACCCCCGGCGAACAGGGCGCCCTTAACGGACGACGGCGGTCCCGCACCTTTGCGCGA
>JBDTQQ010000292.1:0-4286 GCA_039932075.1 Pseudarthrobacter sp.
TGAATATCATCCGAAATAGGCTGATAATGCATCCTCACCCCAGATGTTTCTTGACCGTATCCGCAGACCGCAAGGCCTTCGTCTGGTCCGGCTGCGGCTCCAGGGTGGAGAAGGCAGTGACGAGCCATGCGACCGCCAGCACCCACAGCCCCGCCCGGATCCGGCGGCTGATCTTCTGCGGGTCCAGGTGTGTTCACCTTTCTCCACAGGGCACCAGGCAGCAGAGACATCTCAGCCGAAGAGGTTCACCGGCTTAACGATGTCGGCGTAGATCAACAGCACGCTCATGCCCATCAGCAGGGCAGCCACGACGTAAGTTACGGGGAGCAACTTGGCGATGTCGAAGGCTCCCGGATCCGGCTTGCCAAAAAGTTTGGCCACCCGGCGCCGCGCCCCCTCGTACAGCGCTCCGGCCACGTGCCCGCCGTCGAGTGGAAGCAGCGGGACCAGGTTGAAGACCGCGAGCGCGAAATTGAGCCCGGCCAGCAGTCCCACCAGTGTGGCAATCCGGGACTGGAAGGGGACTTGTTCCATGGCTGCCACTTCACCGGCCACCCGCCCGACGCCCACCACGCTGATGGGCCCGTTGGGATCGCGCTCCTCCTCGCTGAAGGCGGCCTTGGCCACGCCCACCACCCTGGCGGGCAGGTTGAGGACGACGCCGGCAACCTGGCGGATGTTCTCCCCCGCCATGGGCAGCACTGACGACGCCGGCTGGGGCACCAGGGCGGTCTGGGCACCGATGCCGAGGAAGCCGACGTCCTGGTACAGCAATGTGCCGGCTTCGTCCTTGGCCTGGCGTCCGTCGACGCCCACCACGGGGCGCGCCGACAATACGGGGGTAACAGTAGTGGTGACCGGGGCGCCGTCGCGCTCTACGGTGATGCTGACTTCCCGGCCGGCGGACGCACGAATCCATTCCGTCAGCTGGTCCCAGCCTGTGACCGCTTTCCCGTCGAAGGAGGTGACCACGTCATTCGGCAGGAGGCCGGCGGAGGCAGCGGGGGTCAGCTGGCAGTCCGGAGAATTGGGATCCACCGTCTGGCCGGCGGCCACCTGGCACTTGGACACGTCGGAGATGGTGGTGGTGGCAGTGGCCATGCCGAAGCCCATCAGCAGCACTGCGGTCAGCACCACGCCGATCAGTAGGTTCATGGCCGGACCACCGAGCATCACGATGATTTTCTTCCAGACGGGCAGGCGGTAAAACACCCGGTTCCCGTCCTCCGGACCGACTTCTTCGTGGGCCATGGAGCGGGCTTCGGTGGCGAGGGTCTGGAACATGCCGGTGCTGGAGGGCCGGACGGTTCCGTCGGCCTTGTTGGGCGGGTACATGCCGATCATGGACACGTAGCCGCCCAGCGGGATCGCTTTCACACCGTACTCGGTTTCGCCTTTCCGCTTGGACCACAGGGTGGGGCCGAAGCCGATCATGTACTTGGTGACGCGTACCTTGAACAGCTTGGCGGGTACCAGGTGCCCCACTTCGTGCAGCGCGATGGACACAGCAATGCCTATCGCCACAAAGACGACGCCGAGGATAAAAAGGAGGATGGGGCTCATGCGTGGATCTGCTGCTTCCTAGAGACTGCTTACTGCCAAACGTTCGTGGGCGCGTGTTCGTGCCCATTCTTCAGCATCCAGCACTGACTCAAGGGTCAGCTCCGAGGATCCTGGGTGTTCGCTGAGGACAAAGTCGATAGTGTCCACGATGTCGGTGAAGCGGATGCGCCCGGCGTGGAAAGCCAGGACTGCTTCTTCGTTGGCCGCGTTGAAGACGGCGGGGTACGTGCTCCCCCGCTTGGCGGCATCCTTGGCCAGGTCCACGGCGGGGAACGCCGCAGTGTCCAGGGGCTCAAAGCTCCAGCTGGTGGCCTGGGTCCAGTCGCACGGGGACGCTGCCTTGGGCACCCGGTCCGGCCAGCCGAGCCCCAGGGCGATGGGCAGGCGCATGTCCGGTGGCGATGCCTGGGCGATGATGGACCCGTCATAGAACGGGACCATGGAATGGACCACCGACTGCGGGTGGACCACAACGTCTATCCGGTCCAGCGGCACGTCGAACAGCAGATGGGCTTCAATGAGCTCAAGGCCCTTGTTGACCAGGGTGGCTGAATTGGTGGTGACCATCAGGCCCATGTCCCAGGTGGGGTGCGCCAGGGCCTCCTGCGGGGAAACGTCGTGGAGCTGCTCCCGCGTGCGGCCGCGGAACGGGCCGCCCGATGCTGTCAGGATAAGTTTCTCCACCTCGGCCGCCGAGCCGGAGCGCAGGCACTGGGCGATGGCCGAATGCTCGGAGTCCACCGGGACGATCTGGCCCTCACGCGCGGCAGCCTTGACCAGCGCCCCGCCCACGATCAGCGATTCCTTATTGGCCAGCGCCAGCGTTGCCCCGGATTTCAGTGCGGCCAGCGTGGGTGCGAGGCCGATGGAGCCGGTAATGCCGTTGAGCACCACATCTGCATCCACGGCTGCGATGCGCGCTGAGGCGTCGGGGCCGGCGATGATTTCCGGGCGGTAGTCCTGCCGTCCTGCGGTACGGGCAGCCCCGGCGATCAGGTCCTGCAGCTGCCTGGGATCGCCGGATGCGATGCCGACGGCGGCGGCGCCGGTATGGACAGCCTGGCGGGCGAGGAGTTCGAGGTTCCCGCCGCCCGCACTTAGTGCCACTACCTCAAAAAGGTGCGGGGCGCCGCCGACGACGTCAATCGCCTGAGTGCCGATGGAACCGGTGGATCCGAGGAGGACGATTCTGCGAGGCTGCATGGCTTAAGTATCCCGCACCCTGGTCCTTTCATGATCTGGCAGATCTAGGAGCAGGGACGGCCCCGGCGTAACGTGGAGTGCGTGGACTGGGTTTCCTGGTTCGATGCTCCGGACTCCGAATTCGCTCGGCTGGTGCTGCAGCGAGGCATCGCCGCGCTGTTCTTCGTGGCGTTCCTGTCCTCCTTGAACCAGTTCCCGGCGCTGCTTGGTGAACACGGGCTGCTTCCCGTTCCCCGTTATCTGGAGGGGTTCAGCGTCCGGCGCCGTCCCACCCTCTTCCGCTGGCGCTACTCGGACAGGCTGCTGCGCTGGGTCTGCGCAGTGGGATTGGCCATCTCGGCGCTGCTGGTGGCCGGCCTCCCCCAGTTGGGGCCGCCGTGGGTTCCGCTGATCGCGTTCCTGGCCCTGTGGCTGCTTTACATGTCGATATCCAACGTCGGCCAGACGTTCTACGGCTTCGGCTGGGAAATGCTGCTCTTGGAGGCCGGGTTCACGGTCGCGTTCCTTGGTTCGGACCAGACGGAACCGCCCCGCACCATCCTGATCCTCGTGGCCTGGCTGGTTTTCCGCCTGGAGTTCGGCGCCGGCATGATCAAAATCCGCGGCGGCCGGGAATGGCGTGACCTGACGGCGCTGTACTACCACCACGAGACCCAGCCGATGCCGGGACCCCTGAGCCGGCAGGCGCATCTGCTGCCCAAACCCTTCCACCGGCTGGAGGTGCTCGGAAATCACTTCGCCCAGCTGGTGGTCCCGTTTTTCCTCTTCGCCCCGCAGCCCCTGGCCAGCATCGCCGCCGGCATTGTGATCTTTACGCAGTTGTGGCTTGTGGCCAGCGGCAACTTTGCCTGGCTGAACTGGATAGCCATTGTGCTGGCCTTCGCCGCCGTCAGCGACTCGGCGGCCCATGCCGTTCTCCCGTTCCTACCCTTGGACTGGGATCCCGAGGCCGGATCGCGCGGGAATCCCCCGTACTGGCTCGCAATTTTCCTCGCCGCGACCTTGCTGTTGGTGGTCCTGAGCTACTGGCCGCTACGGAACCTCGTCTCCAAGGGTCAGCTGATGAATGCCAGCTTCAACCGCTGGCAACTCGTCAACACCTACGGTGCGTTCGGGACAGTGACCAAGCAGCGCATCGAGATCGTGGTCGAAGGCACCCTGGACGCGGAACCGGACGATACAGCGGACTGGCGCGAGTACGGGTTCAAAGGCAAGCCCGGCGACGTCCGCCGCCTGCCGCGGCAGTGGGCGCCCTACCACCTGCGGCTGGACTGGCTGATGTGGTTCCTGCCACTGCGCACCGTTCATGAGCAATGGTTTTATGCCTTCCTCGGCAAACTCCTCGAGGCCGACCCCCGGACGCTGCGGCTGCTTCGTGAGGACCCGTTCGACGGCGAACCGCCGCATTGGGTGCGCGTCAACAGTTACCTGTACCGTTTTGCCACCCGTTCTGAGTTCCGCGAGAGCGGGGAACGCTGGGTGCGGACACTGTTGTATGAGGCCATTCCGCCGTTGTCGCT
>JBDTQQ010000293.1:0-4276 GCA_039932075.1 Pseudarthrobacter sp.
GAGGGCTCGTCGAGGACGTAGAGGACCCCCACCAGGCCGGAGCCGATCTGCGTGGCAAGCCGGATGCGTTGGGCCTCCCCGCCGGACAGCGTCGCGGAGGGCCGCTCGAGATTGAGGTATTCGAGCCCGACATCGAGCAGGAAGGTCAGCCGGGCCTGGATTTCCTTGAGTACCTGGTGGGCGATCTGGGCTTCCCTGCCGGTCAGGACCAGGTTGTTCAGGAAGTCCGCGCACGCCCGCATGGGCATGGCGGCGACGTCGGCAATGGATTTGCCGTTGATCAGCACGGAGAGGGAGGCAGGGTTCAACCGGGCGCCGTTGCAGGCCGGGCAAGGAATCTGCCGCATGTACTCTTCGTAGCGGTCACGTGCCCACTCGGAATCCGTTTCCCCGTGCTTCCGGTGGACGTACTGGATGGCACCTTCGAAGCCGGTACTGTACTTCCGCTCACGTCCGAACCGGTTCTTGTACTGCACCACCACCTTATGGTCCTTGCCGTGCAGGACAGTCTGGCGGACGTCCTTGCCCAGCTTCTCCCAGGGGGTGACCATGGAGAAGCCCAGTTCCTTGGCAAGCCCTTCAAGCAGGCGGTTCCAATATTCAGTGGTGGCCGTTCCCAGCGACCAGGGCGCGATGGCGCCTTCAGCCAGCGACAACTCCGGGTTGGGGACGATCAGTTCTTCATCCACCTCCAGCCGGGTGCCGATGCCGCTGCAGGCCGCGCAGGCACCGAACGGATTGTTGAAGGAGAACGAGCGCGGCTCGATCTCGTCGATGGCCAGGGGATGTTCGTTGGGGCAGGCGAGGTTCTCCGAAAAGGCCCGGAGCCTGCCAGGGGCGTCCGCATCCACGTCCACGAACTCCGCCAGCACGCGGCCCTCGGCGAGGCCCAGCGCCGTCTCGACCGAATCGGTGAGGCGCTGGCTGATGCCTTCCTTGACCACCAAGCGGTCAACCACCACTTCAATGGTGTGCTTGAACTGCTTCCCGAGTTTCGGCGGCTCACTGAGCTGGATGAGCTCACCGTCCACCCTGGCGCGGGAGTAGCCCTTCGCGGTCAGTTCCTTGAAGAGGTCGACGAATTCTCCCTTGCGTCCCCTGACTACCGGGGCCAGGACCTGGAACCGGGTGCCATCTTCAAGCTCGAGCAGCTGGTCCACAATCTGCTGCGGCGTCTGCCTGGCGACCACCTCACCACAGACGGGGCAGTGCGGCCGTCCGACCCGCGCCCACAGCAAGCGCATGTAATCGTAAATTTCGGTGATGGTACCCACGGTGGAGCGGGGGTTCTTGCTGGTGGACTTTTGGTCGATGGATACGGCCGGGGAGAGTCCCTCGATGAAGTCGACGTCCGGCTTGTCCACCTGGCCCAGGAACTGGCGGGCGTAGGCCGACAGCGACTCAACATAGCGACGCTGGCCCTCGGCAAAGATGGTGTCGAATGCCAGGGATGATTTTCCGGAGCCGGACAGCCCCGTGAAGACGATCATGGCGTCGCGGGGCAGGTCCAGGTCCACGTTCCGCAGGTTGTGTTCCCGCGCCCCCTTGACGACGAGGCGGGACAGGTCAGGGCGGGCAGGCGTGGCTGCGCCCTGGGCAATGGTGACGGGGACGGATTCGACTGCTGTTTCTTCAGCTACGGCTTTAGGCACTTACTAATGCTAATCGAAAACTTCTTCGAATTTCCATGCGGGCGGGTCAGTGGGCGTCGTAGGCGGCCGCCAGTAGCTTGACGGCTTCGGCAAACGTGGCCCCCTGTGCCCTCGCCACCGACGCGTAGGTGTCGGCGGCAGCAGAGAGCGCATCCGCCCGCTCATCACGCGCGCTTACGACGGTGCCGTTCCGGCCTTTGGTGGTCACCACACCGGCCGCCTCGAGCTCCTTATAAGCACGTGCCACCGTGTGGGGCGCCACGTCCAGCAGTTCCGCCAGTGCACGGACCGCCGGGAGCCTGGTCCCTGGTGGCAGCTCACCGCTGTCCGCGAGACGGATCACCTGCAGCCGCAGTTGCTCAAAGAGTGCCACCGTACTGGCCTGGTTGGGCTTCCAAGTCCCCGGGAACGCAGCCGCGGCAGTCACCGCCCTGCCTCCAATGTTCCTGCCCGGCCGGCGAACTGGGCCTTGTAGAGCCTTGCGTAGTGGCCGTTGGCAGCCAGCAGGTTCTGATGGGTACCTTGCTCTGCGATGCGTCCGTGATCCATGACCAAAATTAGATCAGCGTCCCGGACCGTAGACAAACGGTGGGCGATGACAAAACTCGTTTTGCCCCGCCGCAATCTCTGCATGGCCTGGCGGATCAGCACCTCGATCCGCGAATCGACTGAACTCGTGGCCTCATCGAGGATCAGCACACCACGGTCCGCGAGCTGCGCCCGGGCAATAGCGATGAGCTGGCGTTGCCCGTGGCTCAGCGGCTCGCCGCCACTGTCCAGGACGGAGTCGTAGCCGGCTGGCATCGATCGCACAAAGTGATCCAGGTAGCTGGCCTCCGCGGCAGCAGTCACCTCAGCGTCTGTGGCACCGGGCCGCCCGTACTCGATGTTCTCCCTGATGGTGCCGGCAAACAGCCAGGCATCCTGGAGCACCACCCCGAAACCCTCGCGCAGGGTATCCCGGGGAATGGCCGCAATGTCGGTTCCGCCGATGGTGATCCGTCCGGCGTCGGGCTCGTAGAACCGCATGAGGAGATTCACAATGGTGGTCTTACCGGCACCGGTGTGCCCGACGATTGCCACAGTCTGGCCCGGCTCCACGGTAAACGAGAGGTCCCGGATAACGGGTTCCTGCCCGTAGCCAAAAGTGATCCGGTCAAAAACGATGCGTCCGCCCAGCCTGGCTCGTGGGCCGGCTTTTTCGGGCTCAGCAGGAATCTCCTCTGCGTCAAGGAGTTCGAAGACCCGGTGCGCCGAAGCCGCACAGGACTGAATGACGTTCAGCATTCCGCCGATCTGACTCACGGGCTGCGTGAACAACCGGCTGAACTGGATAAACGCCAGGATTCCGCCGATGGTCATGGCACCGAGGGTGACCTGGAACGCGCCCACTACTGCGACTGCAATGTACGTCAGATTGGAAATCAGGATCATCAGGGGCTGGACAAGCCCCGAAGAGTATTCGGCGAGGGCGGAGGCCCGGGCCAGGCGGTCGTTGCTCGCACGGAAGACCGCCGCTGCCTGGTCCTGGTGTCCAAAGGCCATGACGACCTCGTGGCCGGTGATGAATTCCTCCACGTGCGCATTCAGTGCGCCGGTTTCGGTCCACTGGCTCGCGAAATGTGCTTGCGATTTGCGGGCCACCAGAACCGTTATCAAGGTGGACACTGGCACCGAGACGAGGGCGATCAGAGCCAGGAGGGGAGAAATCCAGAGCATCATGGCCAAGGCACCGGACAGCATCAGGACAGAGATGATCAGTTGTGTCAGGACCTGGCTCAGCGACTGCGAGACGTTGTCTATGTCGTTGGTGACCCGGCTCAGGACGTCGCCGCGGGACTTCTCGTGAAAGTAGGTGGAGGGAAGCCGGTGCAGCTTTTCCTCCACTGATGCCCGGAGGCTGTGCATCAGACCCTGGACCGAGCCCGCGGTCAGCTTTCCCTGGACCCAGTTGAAGAGTGAAGCCCCGACGTACATTAACGCGACAACTGCCAGTAGGCGTCCCAGCCGCTCCTGCTCGAACAGCCCGCTGTAAACCCCGTCGACCACGATATCCGTGGCATCACCGAGGTAGTTCGGGGCCGCCACGTTCAGGCCGGCAAAGCAGCACGTGGCTACCACGGCACCAAGCATCCGCCACCGGAACGGGTGCAGCAGGCCGAGCAATCGCCGCGCCGCCGGCCAGAACGCTTTGCCTGCTCCTCCCGGGAGCGGCTCGGTCACGGCAGGCTCTCCAGCGCCAATTGCGACTCGGCGATTTCCCGGTAGGTCGTGGAGGTTTCCAGCAGTTCAAGGTGGGTCCCCTGCGCGACCAGACGGCCGTCGTCGAGCACCAATATCCGGTCCGCACCTGCGACGGTGGAGATCCGTTCGGCGACCACGATCACCACGGCGTCGGCCAGGGTCTCCGCGAGGGCATCCCTGAGCCGGTTCTCCGTACCGAAATCGAGCGCGGAAAAACTGTCATCAAAAAGGTAGATCGGGGCCTGCCGCACCAGGGCGCGGGCGATGCAGATGCGTTGGCGCTGGCCGCCGGAGAGGTTCGTTCCGCCTTGGCCGACTTCAGTGGCCATCCCGCGGGGAAGGTCGCGGACGAACCCTGCGGCCTGGGCGAAGCCGAAGTG
>JBDTQQ010000294.1:0-4274 GCA_039932075.1 Pseudarthrobacter sp.
AGGGCAAGGGCCTGAGCCGGCTGGTCCGCGAAAACTGCGACCAGATCGTCTCCATTCCCATCGACTCCGCCATGGAATCGCTCAACGCCTCCATGGCCGTAGGCATCTCGCTGTACGAGATCTCCAGGCAGCGCGCAGCCAAGTAACTCGCTGCGCCGCCCAACGCTCTCTCACTTAATGTGCGTTTCGGCTCGACGCTCTCTCACTTTCCCTAAGAAAGTGAGAGAGCGTTGCCGTTTAAGCTCCATTAAGTGAGAGAGCGTCCGGGTTAAAACTGCCGGCGGTTGGCCAGCACTGGGAGCTTTTGGCGGGCTTCCTTGACCACTGCTGCGTCCAAGTCTGCGAACAGCAGCCCGGGGGCGCCGTCGAGCTCGTCCAATACCTCCCCAAAGGGTGAGACAACCGCCGAATGGCCCACGCCAGTTGGTGCACTGCTCTTGGCCTGGACACCCTGGGTGACCGGGTCACCCTGCCCGCAGGCGAGGACGTACGTGGTGGAATCCAGTGCCCGGGCCCGCGCCAGGAGCTGCCACTGGTCCACCTTGCCGGGCCCGGAGCCCCACGAAGCGCAGACGATGGTGGCGTCCGCACCCCGTTCGGCGTTGGCCAAGAACAGGGTAGGAAAACGTATGTCGTAGCAGGTGGCAAGCCCAAAGGTCAGGCCGCCGGCCTCGAATGTCACCGGTTCAGTGCCGGGGTCCACAGTGTCCGATTCCAGGAAACCGAACGCGTCGAAAAGATGGACTTTGTCGTAGCTGGTTTCCACTCCGGGCCCGGTCGCGAGCAGGGTGTTGCGCACCTTTCCGGCGGAGCCGGGTGTGAACATGCCTGCCACCACCACGATCTCCAACGAGGCCGCAACGCTGCGCACACGGGAGGCCCACGGCCCGTCCAAGGGTTCGGCAATGTCCAGCAGCGAGTTTCCGAACGCCCGCATGGATGCCTCCGGAAACACCACCATATCCGCGCCGCCGGCCTTGGCCCTGTGCGCCTGCTGTTCCAGGATGGACAGGTTAGCGGCCAGGTCCCGGCCGCTGATCGTCTGAGCCAGCGCAACCCGCACTATGTACCTCCATGTCGACGTTTCCCTCCAGTATGCAACGCTGCGTTGCCTCCAGGGGCCTTGCGTCTGTGACGCCGCCCGGTGTCATGAAAGCGTCTGTGCAGCTGAACAGGCGCTGGCCGCTACCATTGACGGTGATGGTTATGCCCCTATTTGACACCGCTTCCACCATGGATGCCTCCTCGGCGCACCCACTTGGTGTCAGCGTGCCGCGCCCTGGAGCCGGCCCGCGCAATGCCGATCCATCCAGCGCCAACGTTGCTGTCTACGCTCCGGGCGTTGAGAACCTCGAAATCGTCTACAAGGCACCCGGCAGCGAGTGGCGCCGGCAGACCCTTCCGAATGTCACCCACGGAGTGCATCACGGCATTGTGGTCGATTTCCCGTATGGATCACGCTATGGGATCCGAACGGCCCCCAAGTCCGAAGCGCTGCCGCTGTCATTCCCCACCCCGGACCTGGACGACGACGCCGGGCAGCCGCTGCTGCTCGATCCTTACGGCCGCGCGGTGGATGAGCGTGAGGGATTCCTGACCAGTGTGCGGATGGCCTCCGATTTTGACTGGGGAGCCGATCGGCGGCCGAGGCTGCACTGGCGGAACACCATCATCTATGAGGCCCATGTCCGTGGCCAGACGATGCTGCACCCCGATGTTCCGGAGGAACTGCGCGGAACCTATGCGGGCATGGCCCACCCGGCCATCATCGAGCATTTCAAAAGCCTGGGCATCACCTCGGTTCAGCTGCTCCCGGTGCACTTCCACCTCGATGAGCTGCACCTGCAAGACCTCGGGCTGACCAACTACTGGGGCTACAACACCGCTGCGTTCTTCGCGCCGCATCCGGGCTATGCCACCAAATCTGCCCAAGAGGCAGGGCCGCAGGCTGTCCAGGATGAATTCAAGGGCATGGTCAAGCTGCTCCACGCGGCCGGACTGGAAGTGGTCCTTGACGTGGTCTACAACCACACCGCCGAGGGTGGGCCCGATGGCCCCACCACCAGCTTCCGCGGCCTCGGTGAGGAAACGTATTACCGCACCGACGGCCACGGGAAATACGTGGACACGACGGGCTGCGGGAACAGCCTGAACTTTGGCCATCCGCGGGTGGTCCAGCTGGTCCTGGATTCCCTCCGGTACTGGGTGGAGGAGTTCCATATCGACGGTTTCCGCTTTGACCTGGCCGTGACGCTCTGCCGGAATGCGGATAACCAGTTTGATCCCCATCACCCGTTCCTGGTGGCTGTGGGAGCCGATCCTGTGCTGTCGGATGCGAAGCTTATTTCCGAACCGTGGGACGTAGGTTACGGCGGTTGGCAGACCGGCCGGTTCCCTGGTGGCTGGGTTGACTGGAACGATCACTTCCGTGATGGGGTCCGTAGTTTCTGGCTCGCCGACCGTGCGGCCATTGATTCGGGCGGCCAGGGCGGCTCCGTGGCCAGGCTGGCCGATGCCCTGTCCGGTTCGGCCGGGCTGTTCGAAGCATCGGGCCGCTCCCGGCTGGCGTCTCTCAACTTCGTTACCGCCCACGACGGCTTCACCCTCCACGACCTCGTTTCCTTCGACCGCAAGCACAACGAGGACAACGGCGAGCAGAACAGGGACGGCCACGGGGACAACCGCAGCTACAACCACGGTTTCGAGGGCCCCACGGAGGACGAGGACATCCTGGCCCAGCGGGCCCAATCCCGGCGCAACCTCATGGCGTCGATGATGATTTCGCTTGGTGTTCCCATGATCACCGCGGGCGACGAGCTGGCCCGAACGCAGCAGGGAAACAACAACGCCTACTGCCAGGACAACGCCCTGACCTGGATTGACTGGACGCTCACCCCGGAATCGCATGAGATGCTCCGCAGCACCAAGCGCTTCGTCCGGCTGCGCAAGGAGTTCCTGGCCGGTCAGCCCCACGATTTTCCGGCCCGGGACGAGCAGTCCTATCTGTACTGGTTCGACCACGCCGGACAGCCGATGTCCATGGACCGTTGGAATGATCCGCGGCACCGGGTCATGCAGCTCCTGCTCGGCTCTGACGACGGCACACTAGCAGGCCTCGTGGTGGTCAACGGCAGCGCTTCCGACGTGAAGATCACCCTCCCCGAACTCACCAACGACGACGGTACGCCGCGCCGGATGTTCGAACTGCGGCTCACTACCTCACCGCTCCACGAGATCCGTCAGGGCGGACGCGTCGCATCCGGAGAGACCGACGTCGTCGAGGCAAACTCGATCAACATCTACCGCACATAGCTGCGGAGGGGGACAAGAATGCGCAACCGCCCTGTCGTGGCCCTGCTGCTGACCGGACTGCTGGCCCTCGCGCTGTTCGCTTCCGGCGGCGCCGGGCTTTTTGAGTCCTTGACGGGAAGCCCGACGCCGGCAGAAAGTCCCAGCGCGGCCCCGGTTCCGGAGGCTTCCGTCACTGGGGAGGCTCCGGTCCCCGGTCCGGCGGAAGCCCCGGGCCCTGCGGCGGTTCCCGCCAACCCTTCCGGGCTGCCGGCGGTCAGCGAGTCCGCGCTCCCCGCCGAAGCACGCAGGACCCTCGCGCTGATCCGCAAAGGCGGGCCCTACTCCTACAGCCAGGATGACCAAACCTTCGGCAACTTCGAACGGATCCTCCCGCGAAAGGCTTCAGGTTACTACCGCGAGTACACCGTGACCACCCCGGGAGAATCGGACCGTGGGGCCCGCCGGATTGTTGCCGGCGCCGGGGGAGAAAAGTACTACACGCAGGACCATTACGACTCGTTCAAATTCATTGCAGAAGGCAGCTGAACCCCGGTATGAAAATTTACTCCGCCGATACGTGGACCATGGAAGAAATGCAGGAACAGGTGGCCGATGCCGGCCGCCGCAGCCTGAAGGTGCCTGCCGCAGACAGCAAACGAGCGGTCCTGGAAACCTTCGGTGAGGTCCTGGGTTTCCCTGAGCATTACGGTGTGAACCTGGATGCCCTGAACGATTCACTCCACGACTTCGCGGACAGCATCAGCGAAAACGGCAACGCCCCGGTCACCATCCTTTGGGAGGTCGCCGCGGCATTCCGCGGCGACCGTTCCTTCGGGATCATCTGCGAGATCCTCCAAGATGCCGAGAGCTACGCCGGCAGCGACCTGAGGGTCGCTGCCGTGCTTCTCTGACAGGATCCAGCCCTAGGCGTTGACGATAAGCCCCAGTTCTGCTTTTGACGCCAATGCCGCGTGCCGCGGCAG
>JBDTQQ010000295.1:0-4257 GCA_039932075.1 Pseudarthrobacter sp.
GGCGGTTCTGACCTCGAAGGATAACCCGTTGATGGAACGTTCTATGGCGTCCGCGCGATCCTGAAGGGCCTGCGGCATGAGGTGTCCGTAAACTTGTTCGGTTCTCTGCGCGGATGAATGCCCCAGTCGGTGCGAAATGGCAAACAGGGACATCGTTCCGTCTTGCATGAGCCAAGACCGGTGCCTGGTCAGCCGGCGCAGCCGGATGGGAATAATGAAATTCCCCAAATGGACTTCAGAACACGTTCTGAGTACTGTTGGGACATGAGCACAGTAACCAGTTCCCGAACGACGTTTCAGTCTTCTGAACTGAGCAGGTCTTCCGCCGATGTCTTCGCCGCAGCTTCTGACCATCCCGTTCAGGTCACGAGGCGCGACGGGGAGTCCCTGGTGCTCATGACGGAAAGCGCCGACCGCGCCCGAGCCTCGCTACTGGAACTTGCCGCGCAGCTTATCGCCGTCACGACGAGCACTGCTGGCACCCTTGCGGGCCGCATGAGTGACCGCTTTCCTTGGATGCTTGCCCTCAGCCCGTCTGACCAGGACACCTGCGCAACCAAAATCGTCGAGGCTGCCCGCGCATCGTTCGCTACCAATCAACCGCATCTGGCCATCGCGGAACTCAATGCGTGGCGTGAAACCGCAACTGCCATTGCTGCAGGCCTTGGTAAGGAACCTGTGGAATGGCTTAGTGATGCTGAGAGCGTCGAGCGACCCTAAGTATGGCGAAAAACGAAAAGGTTGAACGGCCGACAAAGAAAAGCGAATACGAACTTCGTTTTGCCTCTGTCCAGGCCAAACGTGGCTGGACGGATTTGAGAGCTACGATCAGGAATCCTTTGGTAGATTCGTGGGATTTTCTGACGAAAACGCCTCAGCTTGAGACCCCGAGCAACTACCGCCTGCGCGGTGAACTGGGCGTGGTGTCCCGCGATGGTGTTACCCACGACAGATGGCAGCACAAACCAACCCTGAAGGGTGATGCGCGCATCTGGTTCTACGTGATTGATCAGGTGGTCTTCCTCGAGCAGGTGCACACAAGCCATCCCAACGAGACCAAGAAGTAAAGTTCCCGACAATCGGGAGAAACCTACCGGGCGACCCGGGACTTTCATGTCTATAGCACTTGCCTGAGCGGCTCCGGCGGCAAGGCAGTCTCAACCCCTTCCCGGCCGCAGCTTTACGGAATATTCATTATCGGCGTTCAAACAACGGGAGTAGAAGTAGCTGCGAGAACTCTCGTTCCATGACTAATTGTCCTTTTCCATCTAACTTGGCGCATGGTCACTCTTCTTGACGCATTCTGATGCCGGCGTCATTACAGTTGACGCATGTTCACGTCCGTGACGGTGAATATACCTAGGTCGGCCAAGTCTGGCAGGCCGCCACCCGCCTCCCTGATCCCGGCAATCGGCGACCCGATTCGCTGCCGTGCGACAACTGAAATGAACAATTCCATGGCATCCGGTTCCACTACAGTTGTCGCACCGCAGGTCAGAGGCCCATGGCTGCGTCAAGTTAGATGAACAAGGACAGTTACTGGAGCATTGATGTGGCTAAGCCGCATAGCTTCGCCGTCATGGCTAACAGGAACTTTGGGCTGGCATAGTCGAGTGCCTGACTGTGTCGTCAACACCGTCTAGACCAGCCGGCGCAATGTGCGTGCATCCGACCCGCCGATTGAAGCCCTGCGTCGGTTGCAGCTCGACTTGGTGTGAAGTGGCCCGAGGGCCGGGCCTGCCGGTCCGTTACCAGCGTGCTCTACAGACTCGTGGCACTTTCCTGGGCTGCTGGATTGACTGGTCCTGCCGGTTTGACGGGGGGCGGTTGCCCCATCTGCTTCGACTGCGCCGGCATCCCCGCCGACTTCCACCTACCGCAGCGGCCTGACGTACTACGCCAAACGGACGTCCGCGACCTTGTGCTGTTCTTAAGCCAGCCAAGATCACTGCTTGAGTTAAGTGCGCTCCATACAACATGGGCCCCGTCAGCGGACAGGCGTACCGTCAATAGAACACCAACGCGCCGGGCTAGCTTCACAGGTCGGGCGAAAATGCTCTGACTTCACGCACACTCTTGGGTACCGCAAAGCACGTACTTTCCCGCAGAGGCGTTACACCGCCCTGTGCCCCACTCCCCTTCACCCGCCCGAGGACAAACATGACATCCCTGCAGGAAGCTACCCAGATGACCGAAGAGCAGCTGCGCCGGTTGGGCAGCAAAAAGTGGTCGACACCGCCGGGAGTGATCGGTTCAACGGTCGCCGAGATGGACTTCGGTATCGCCGACGAGGTCGGGGAAGCCCTCAGCGCGCGGGTGCTCAGCGGATCGGTGGGATACCTGCCGGCAGCGGAGCAACTCGTGATGCGTCAGGCCTGCGCGGATTGGTATCGCGATGTGTGCGGGTGGGACGTCCCCGTTGAGCGGGTGCGGCCACTACCTGACGTGTTGCGGGGCCTTGAGGTGGCCATTAAGCACTTTTCCCGCCCGGGGTCCGAGGTCGTGCTCCTCACTCCCGCCCACGCGCCGTTCCTCTCCGTCCCGGGCCAACTAGGCCGCTCAGTCCGCGAGGTGCCAATGCTCCGCCACGCGCCCGGAGAATGGAGGCTCGATCTGGACGCCGTTGACGCGGCGCTGACCGGGGGCGGCGGATTGGTCGTGTTCTGTAACCCGCATAACCCGATCGGCAAGGTGTATCTGAGCGAGGAAATGGCCGCCCTCGCCGAGGTTGTCGAGCGTCACAGCGCCCGGGTGTTCTCCGACGAGATTCATGCCCCGCTCGTCTTCGGCGGCCACCGGCACGTGCCCTATGCATCGGTATCCCCTGCAGCTGCAAGGCACACGATCACGGCTACCTCAGCATCGAAGGGGTGGAACCTGTCCGGCCTGAAGTGCGCACAGCTGATCCTGTCCAACGATCGAGACGCCGACCGCTGGGGCGAGATCGCTTTCCTTTCGGAGCACGGGGCCAGCCTGCTCGGCGCGGTGGCCACGACGGCCGCCTATACCCTTGGTCGTCCCTGGCTGACGGAGGTGCTCGACTATCTGGACGGCAACCGCAAGCTACTGAGCAGCCTCGTTGCCGAGCATCTGCGTGGTGTCGACTATGTGCCGCCGCACGGAACCTACCTCGCCTGGCTTGACTGTGCCGCTCTCGAACTCGGGGACCGGCCTGCCAATTTCTTTCTCGAACACGCCCGCGTCGCCGTCAACGACGGAGCGACCTGTGGTGCGGCCGGACAAGGCTACGTCCGTCTAAACCTGGCCACGCCGCGCCCGATCCTGGCGTCCTCCATCGAACGCATGGGCCGCGCGTTGGCTACGCGCCGATGACGTTGTGGCCAGCGGGAATCAACTTATCGCGCTGAGTCCCATCGACTGCGAGTCTGGCTTTGCAGCAGCTCACGGGAGGACAACCCGGCCTCCACTGCCAGATCCGGCCCGACTCGCCCGCGAGGAACCGTTCGACCAGTGGCTGGACTGAAGCACTCCCCTGCCGGCGCCATTGCCGTCTTCGTGCAAGCCGACGCCGCCGTAGCTTGACGGAAGGTTCCCTTATCGGCGTTAAAAGCGCGGGATAGGCCTGAAAAGAGGCCAGTGTCCGTTCTCAATCCAGTTGTCAGTTTTCGCACTTAACATGTCAGTCGGCGGATTCCGGGACAATTCGCCGTGGCTACTGACATACATGGAGAACGGACAGGTTGTAGCGACATATTTTTTCCGTACGACACGACTGGTCGCCAGTCAGACCAGAGGCCTTTTCTAGGCCGAGCCGGACGTACCTCGAGTGCAAGGGGTTGGACGTTGCTTGTCAGCATCCGGATGTTGGGAGCCGGTGAGAACTTCAACAACAGCGAGCTGGCCTGTGGTGTCAGGGACGCCCGGGAACTGCGTTTGCGGGTCATGAGCAGTCGGTGAGGGCAGTGGGCTCGCTGAGGACATGCGCAGAAGCGCAATGGCGGAAATGATGAACCAGCAGATGTTCGTAACCACAGACGGCCAGGCCTCATGGAAGGCGCCGTTAGCAATGAAGGCGGCAGCTCCGAGGAGGTTGGCGATCTGGAATCCCCTGCTGGGCTTCAACCATCCCATTGAAACGGTCAGGTATGCGCTGAGAATCGCAGCTGCGCCTGCCCAGCCGGCAATTTCATATAACAGTTCCATGCTGTCCTTTAATAGTGTTGTCTGCGGGTTCCCCGGCGGGGGCGGCATACCGTCGTCTGGAGGGCTCATCGGTACCAGGATTCTTCCCGTCGG
>JBDTQQ010000296.1:0-4256 GCA_039932075.1 Pseudarthrobacter sp.
CGGCACAACAGTCCCTTCCAGGACCACGGCACCGGCCGCCACCAGTGAGCCGGCGCCGATGACCGCGCCGAGCAGGATCGTGGCGCCCATGCCGATCAGGCAGTCGTCCTCCACGGTGCAGCCGTGCACCACGGCCGCGTGCCCCACGCTGACGCCGGCGCCGACCGTGCAGGGGAAACCTGGGTCAGCATGCAGCACTACGTTGTCCTGCAGGTTGCTGCCCGGGCCCACCATGATGGCCGCTGTGTCGGCCCGGACTGACACCCCATAGAAGGCGCTGGAATCCCGGGCGAGGGAGGCGTTGCCGATGATGGACGCAGTGGGTGCGATGAACGCGGTTTCGTGGACTGCCGGGGCATGGCCGGCGAAAGTGTGAAGAGGAGCCATACGGCCAAGCCTAGGACATCCAGCTACTTGGGGGAGGCAGGGGTGCGCAGGAGTAGGAACCGGTGGTGTTGCGTCCGGGCATGCCCTTCATCCTCACCTGAAGAAAGCACGACGGCGATGGGCGCTCCGGGTGCCGTCACGCGCACCAGCTCGCGCAGGACAGCGTCGATGTCAGGAGCGGCGCTGTGCAGCAGCGTGCTCGTGGTCCAGACGGCCGAGAAGGTTCCGTCCGCGAAGGGCAGGCGCCGGGCATCCGCCACGGAGACGTCCAGGCCCCTGGCGCGGGCCAGATGGACGTTCTCCTCCGAGGGGTCCGCTCCCGTGTAATGGATGCCCGCACGGACAAACTGCACACCATCAAGGCCTTGGCCGGCGTCGACCTCCAGGACGTCGTGCCGGCCCTCCGCCTTGAGGAGGCTGACGAACCGCCCGCGCTCCGCGTCCCGCCTGGTTGCTGCTGGATGCTCCATGTCCGTGCGCCGCGACCAGTCGGGTGGAGGCTGCTAGTTGAAGACCACGGTCCGGTTGCCGTCCAGCAGCACCCTGTGTTCAGCGTGCCACTGGACCGCCTGGGTTAATGTCCGGCCCTCGACGTCCCGGCCCATTTGCACAAACTGTTCCGGGGTCCGGGCGTGGTCCACCCGGAAGACTTCCTGCTCAATGATGGGGCCTTCGTCCAGGGCGGCCGTGACGTAATGGGCGGTGGCACCTATCAGCTTCACCCCGCGCGCATGGGCCTGGTGGTACGGCTTGGCACCCTTGAAGGACGGCAGGAACGAGTGGTGGATGTTAATGGCCTTGCCGGTCAGCTCCGCACAGAGGTCATCGGAAATGATTTGCATGTAGCGGGCCAGCACCGTGAGCTCGATATCGTGTTCGGCCATGAGGGCACGAAGTTTGTCCTCGGCCTCCGCCTTGGTCTGCGGCGTGACGGGGATGTAGTGGAACGGGATGCCGTAGAACTCGGCAAGGCCGGCGAGGTCCCGGTGATTCGAGACGATGGCCGGGATTTCGATGGGCAGGGTGCCGGAACGCTGCTGGAAGAGAATGTCGTTGAGGCAGTGCGCTGACGTGCTGGCCATCAGCAGGGTCCGCACCTTCTGGCCGACGGCGTTGAGGCTCCACTGCATGCCGAAGGCCGCCGCCACAGGCTCCAGGGCGGCCTGAACCTCGGCCCGGGGGGCCGTCGTCGTAGCTTCCACGCGCATGAAGAAGTTTCCGGTGGCGGGGCTGCCGTACTGCTGCGAGTCCAAAATATTACAGCCCGCCACCAGCAGGGCGCCGGCCACAGCGTGGACGATTCCGGGGCGGTCCGGGCAGGACAGTGTTAACACATACGCTTTGTTCAGCTGCTCATCACTCACGACAATTAGCCTACCCGCGCACCACAGCGGATTTTGGTAGTCTTGGTGGGTCGCAACTGGCGTTGGGTGGCTAACCACCAGGGAGCGGCAATCACGAAGACCACGGATCGTACGCCTGGGCCGAGGGTCATGTCTTGCCGGAGAAGAGCTGCAACCCGAGGGGAACAGCATGATCCTGTGCGCTTTTCCGCCCTGTCATCAAGGGGCGGTGCCGAACGCCAGCCGGTAGCCTGACCTTAGCAGTGCCCGTATCCCTAGCCAGGAGTTTTTCGTGACTACTACCGCCACCACAACAGCCGAAGTCAGCAACCAGTCGCTGGCCGAGCTTGACCCCGAAATCGCTGCAGTCCTCGAGCAGGAACTTGGCCGCCAGCGCGGCACCCTGGAAATGATCGCTTCCGAAAACTTCGCCCCGCGCGCCGTGATGGAAGCCCAGGGCTCCGTCCTCACCAACAAGTACGCCGAAGGGTACCCGGGCCGTCGCTACTACGGCGGGTGCGAGTATGTGGACATCGCCGAGCAGTTGGCCATCGACCGCGTCAAGGCACTGTTCGGTGCAGACTACGCCAACGTCCAGCCGCACTCCGGCGCTCAGGCCAACGCCGCAGCACTGTCCGCCATGATCACCCCCGGCGACAAGATCCTGGGTTTGTCCCTGGCCCACGGCGGTCATCTGACCCACGGCATGAAGCTGAACTTCTCCGGCAAGCTGTACAACGTGGCTGCCTACCAGGTGGAGGAGGACAACTTCCGTGTGGACATGGACAAGCTCCGCGAACAGGCCATTGCCGAAAAGCCGCAGGTCATCATCGCCGGCTGGTCCGCGTACCCGCGCCACCTGGACTTCGCAGCCTTCCGCTCCATCGCCGATGAAGTGGGCGCGCTGCTGTGGACCGACATGGCGCACTTCGCCGGCCTGGTTGCAGCAGGCCTGCATCCGAGCCCGGTGCCGTACTCCGACGTCGTGACCTCCACGGTGCACAAAACCCTCGCCGGTCCCCGTTCCGGTGTGATCCTGGCTAAGCAGGAGTGGGCCAAGAAGATCAACTCCAACGTCTTCCCGGGCCAGCAGGGCGGCCCGCTGATGCACGTCATCGCCGCCAAAGCCGTGGCGTTCAAGATCGCCGGTACCGAGGAATTCAAGGAGCGCCAGGAGCGCGTCCTCGAAGGCGCCAAGATCATCGCGGACCGCCTCAACCAGGCCGACGTCGCCGAAGCCGGGGTCTCCGTCCTCACAGGCGGAACCGACGTCCACCTGGTCCTGGTGGACCTGCGCAACTCGCAGCTGGACGGCCAGCAGGCGGAAGACCTCCTGCACTCCGTGGGCATCACGGTGAACCGCAACGCCGTTCCGTTCGACCCGCGCCCGCCGATGGTCACCTCCGGCCTGCGCATCGGCACACCCGCCCTGGCCACCCGAGGCTTCGGCGCTGCGGAATTCACCGAGGTCGCCGAGATCATCGCCACCGCCCTGAAGGCCGGCTCCGCCACCAACGTTGAGGCCCTGCAGTCCCGCGTGGACAAGCTCGCCGCCGACTTCCCGCTGTACCCGCAGCACGAGCAGTGGTGATCCATGACTGAAACCCAAACTGCCAAGATTCTTGACGGCAAGGCAGCCGCCGCCGCCATCAAGTCTGAGCTGGCCGAGCGTGTCGCCGCACTGAAGACCAGTGGCGTTACCCCCGGCATTGCCACCGTGCTTGTCGGAGCAGACCCGGCCTCACAGCTGTACGTGTCCATGAAGCACAAGCAGTCCGTGGAGATCGGGATGAACTCGATCCAGCGTGAGCTGCCGGCGGATTCCACCCAGGCGGAGGTTGAGGCCCTCATTGACGAACTCAATGCGGACCCTGCCTGCCACGGTTACATTGTGCAGCTGCCGCTGCCCAAACATTTGGATACCGACGCCATCCTGGAGCGGATTGACCCCGCCAAGGATGCCGATGGCCTGCATCCGACCAACCTTGGCCGGCTGGTGCTCAACGTCAGCGGCGAGATCACCTCGCCGTTGCCGTGCACGCCCCGCGGTGTCATTGAGCTCCTGGAGCGAAACGGCTACAGCCTCGCGGGCAAGCATGTCGTTGTGGTCGGCCGCGGTGTCACGGTCGGCCGCACGATCGGCCTGCTCCTGACCCGCCGGTCCGTGAACGCCACCGTAACGCTGACGCACACGGGCACTGAGAACCTTTCGGAGCTGCTGCGGCAGGCGGACGTCATTGTGGGCGCGGCGGGTGTCAAGCACATCGTCAAGGCCGCGGACGTCAAGCCGGGTGCTGCGCTGCTCGACGTCGGTGTCACGCGTGAAACCGACCCTGAGACGGGCAAGAGCAAGGTCCACGGCGACATCGATCCCGCCGCTGCGGACGTGGCTGGCTGGATTTCGCCCAACCCTGGCGGCGTCGGTCCCATGACGGTGGCGCTGCTCATGACCAACGTGATCGAAGCCGCGGAACGCAAGGCGGGAATCGCCTAACTACCCAAAGAGTACGACGGCGGTCCCGCACC
>JBDTQQ010000297.1:0-4249 GCA_039932075.1 Pseudarthrobacter sp.
CCGTGTTGGTCTGTTCCCTCAAGGTTATCCTGCCGGGGACGGATTCCCGCTTTCAGTGGCCTGTCGTCAGGCCGGTCGTTGCGCCCTTCGTCACGCCCGTCACCGCCGCTCCTGCCCAACCGGCTACACGGGCGGGCCACCCGCCAGCGGCGGCCCGCCCTGTTAGCGTTACGTGCATGACACCCTCGCGTTCCCGGCGCCCACTGATGATCTCCGCAGCGGTAGTTGCTGTCCTTTCCCTCGTGGCAGTGGGGGCGGTAGTGGCCTTGGCGTTCGCTGGCGTGGCCGCGCCGGTCTGGGTCACGTCCACCGCTTTATACGGACTGCCCGTTGCCTTCCTGCTGATGCTCTTCCTGGTCCTGGACAGCGTGGCCGGCAGGCGCCGGGCGGGAAAGTCCGGCGCGCTGTAACGTTGGACTGATGTCCCTTATCCGCGCGCTCAGCAAAGAGTTGGAGGCACGCAGCGATGACTCGCTGCGGGCCCTCTTTGCGGCGCGGCCGGACCTGTTGTCTCCCCCGGTCCCGGATTTTCCTGCGCTGGCGGCAAGGGCCAGCGCCCGGGTCAGCGTCCAGCGCGCCCTGGAGCGTCTTAACAGACCCCAGATGCAGGTGCTGGAGACGCTTCATCTGTGCACCAACACGGACACCGAACACAGTGCCTCGGCCGCGGGCGTGCGAAAGCTCATTGCCGGCTCCACAGTGGCGGCCGTGGACCGCATCCTGGCCTCGCTTCAGGACCTGGCGCTGGTCCACAGGGCAGAGCCGCCGCACGGGACGCCGGCAGCGGGGCATCGGCAGCGCTACTACCTGCCCGTGGGGTGCCTCAAGGACGTAGTGGGCATCTATCCCGCCGGGCTGGGACGCAGCTACACCGAGCTGGTCCGGCTGCAGCCGGCCTTCGCCCAGCGGGCGGTCCAGCTCGTTGCCGAACTCCACCGCAGCGGCGTCGCCATCCAGGACGCCACCACGCCCATGGAGGCAGCGCTCGCGCTGCAGCACTGGACGTCCTCGCCGGAGGCGCTCGCCCAGGCCTTGGCCGGGGCCCCGGAACGGACAACGGCGCTGCTCGCCAAATTCCGAAACTGGGCTATGGGTGCCGTCCCCCAGGCGCAACGGAAAGCGTCCGTGGCGAATCAGGGCGCCGGCGTCGGGCCCGTTGACTGGCTGCTGGCACGGGGGCTCCTCGTCCCACTGGACGCCGCCCACGTTGAGCTGCCGCACAGCGTGGGGCTGTCCCTGCGCGGCGGTGCCGTCATCAACGATTTCACTCTTGCGCCGCCGGTTCCGGAGCTGGGCAGCACCACCGCTGCCCTGCGCCGGAACGCTGCACTGGGCGCCATCGCCGAGACGCTTCGGCTGGTGGGCGAACTCCTCCACGCGGTCAGGGCACAGCCGTTGGCCACGTTGCGCAGCGGCGGAGTGGGGGTCCGCGAAATGAAGCGGCTGGCGGAAACCTTGCGCATCGACCAGCATCAGGCCGGCGTGCTGCTGGAACTGAGCGCGCTTTCCGGCCTGCTGCGCCTGGACGTTGACTCTTCCACCTGGGTGCAGCCGCCGCAGCTGGAATGGCTGGGTCTTACCCGGCAGGAGCAATGGCTGTGGCTGGTCAACGCCTGGCTCGCGAGCGAGCGTGTGCCTTCGCTGGTGGGGCAGCCCGTCAGCGGGCCCGTCGGCACCTCTGCCGCGCACCGGGGCCTGGCCGGAACCACCGTCAGCGCCCTCTCCGCCGAGGCGCAGCGGCCCGACGCCCCGGTTGTCAGGAAACGGATCCTGGAGATACTGAACGAACTCACGCGTGAGGCGGGTGCGGGAGACGGCACGGCCCCGGTCCTGGACGCGGCCGCCGTCCTGCAGCGGGCCGAATGGGCACAGCCCCGGATGGCCCGCCGGTTCAGCTCCCTGATCAGGGGGGTGCTGGCCGAAGCGGAGTTGCTGGGACTGATCGGCTCAGGCGCCCTGAGCCAGCTGGGCAGCGCTATCGCCGACGACGATCCGGACGAAGCCTTGAGCATCCTCGGTGAGCACCTGCCAGCCGCGCTTAACCACGTCCTGCTCCAGGCAGACCTCACGGCAGTTGCCCCTGGCTATCTGGCTCCGGAGCTGAGCGAAAAGCTTCTGCTGATGGCCGACGCCGAAGGCCAGGGTCCCGCCACCATCTATCGGTTCTCCGCCAACTCCATCCGGCGGGCCCTCGACGCCGGGCATGACGCGTCGAGGGTGCTGGGCTTCCTTCGAGAACATTCAGCCACCGCCGTGCCCCAGCCGCTCGAGTACCTCGTGGAAGACACCGCGTCCCGGCACGGCCGCCTTCGGGTGGGAACAGCCGCCAGCTTTATCCAAAGCGATGACGAGGCTGCGGTCCTGGAACTCGCTTCCGAATCGAGGGCGGCCGCCCTGGGACTGGCCCGCATCGCACCCACTGTCCTGATCTCGGCAGCCCCGCCCCGGGAAACTGCCCAGGTTCTGCGGGGGCTGGGATTTTCCCCCTCGGTGGAGGAGTCCGAGCCCGCACTGCTCCGGCTCCGGCGCACCACAAGCGCCCCCGGCAGCGCCCGGCCCGTCTATACTGCACCGCGGACGGCGCCTGCGGAGGACGACGTGGCCGCCCAGTTGGCTGTCCTCCGGGACGGCAGGCCAGGTGGCCCGGCGGAAGGCATCGGAAGCCGTCCAGGCAGCGCCATCGGCTCCGGCGAAACAGCCACCCAGCTAGGCCTCGAAACCCTGCAGCGGGCCATCCGGCTCAAACAACTCGTGAGTATGAACGTGGTGGACAGCCACGGGAATTCCAACCTGGAAACGGTTGTTCCCCTCTCGGTGGGCGGCGGCCGTGTCAGGGTCTTCGATCCGGCCAAGGAAACCGAGCGTGTGCTGTCCATCCACCGCATCATCGACGTCGAAGCCGCAGAGGAACTGCGCCAGTGAAGGATTGCCCCACGTGAACGACGGCCCGCTGATTGTCCAGAGCGACAAAACCATCCTGCTCGAAGTGGACCACGAACTGGCCACCGAGGCACGCCACGCGATCGCCCCGTTTGCCGAGCTGGAACGCGCTCCGGAGCACATGCACAGCTACCGGCTGACACCGCTGGGCCTCTGGAACGCACGCGCCGCCGGGCTGGACGCGGAGAAGGTCCTGGACACCCTGCTCAAATACTCAAGGTTCCCGGTGCCGCATTCGCTGCTGATCGACGTCGAAGAGACCATGTCCCGGTACGGCCGGCTGCGGCTTGAAAAGGACCCCCAGCACGGCCTGGTGATGCGCACAGATGACTACCCGGTACTGGAGGAGGTGATCCGGGCCAAGAAGATCCAGCCCTTGCTGGGGCCGCGGATCGATGGCGAAACCATCGTGGTCCATTCCTCCCAGCGCGGCCAGCTCAAACAGCTGCTCCTGAAAATCGGCTGGCCGGCAGAAGATCTGGCCGGCTACGTGGACGGCACCCCGCACCTGATCGCCCTCAACGAGGACGGCTGGAAGCTGCGCCCCTACCAGCAGCTCGCCACCGAGAATTTCTGGGCTGGCGGCAGCGGCGTGGTGGTGCTCCCCTGCGGCGCCGGGAAGACCCTGGTGGGCGCCGCGGCCATGGCCACCAGCTCCACCACCACGCTGATCCTGGTCACCAACACGGTGGCCGCCCGGCAGTGGAAGGATGAGCTGCTCAAGCGCACGTCCCTCACCGAGGATGAGATCGGGGAGTATTCGGGCGCGGTCAAGGAGGTCCGGCCGGTGACCATTGCCACGTACCAGGTGCTCACCACCAAACGCGGCGGCCTGTACCCGCACCTGGAGCTCGTGGACGGCCACGACTGGGGTCTGATTATCTACGACGAAGTCCACCTGCTGCCGGCACCCATCTTCCGGATGACGGCCGATCTCCAGGCGCGGCGCCGGCTGGGCCTTACGGCTACCCTGGTGCGGGAAGACGGCCGTGAAGGCGAGGTCTTCAGCCTCATCGGACCCAAACGGTACGACGCGCCTTGGAAGGACATCGAATCCCAGGGCTACATCGCACCTGCGGACTGCGTGGAGGTCCGCGTGGACCTTCCCCGGGACGAGCGCGTGGCCTACGCCATGGCCGAGGACGCGGACAAATACCGGCTATGTTCGACGTCGGAGTCCAAAACCCTGATCGTGGAGCAGTTGGTGGCCAGGCACCAGGGCGAGCAACTGCTCGTGATCGGACAGTACATCGACCAGCTGGACGAGATCGGCGAGCGCCTCAACGCGCCTGTCATCAAGGGCGATACC
>JBDTQQ010000298.1:0-4240 GCA_039932075.1 Pseudarthrobacter sp.
GCTGTCCGCTGCCAGCTTGGCTTCCGCATTCTCGTTGGCGTGCTGCGCGGCCTCCTCAGCCTGGCTGAGCCCCAGGGCTGACGCTGCAGCTTCTGCTGGGGCCGGATGGTCTTCGCTGCCGCAGACCGGGCAGGCCTCCCCCTCGGCCAGTTGGGCCGCAAGCTCGGCGGCAGCGTTGGCGAGCCTTTCTTCGCGCAGGTCCAGCCAGCGGGCCTTCGTTTCCAGCTGGACCTCCCGGGACGCCGAGTGGCGCTGCGCAGCCTCCGCCTGCGTCTTAACTGCTGCTTTGTACCTCCGGACAACGTCCAGGAGTTCTTCCGCGGCAGATGCTTCCTTCGCGTGCAGCACCGCGGCGGCGGCCAGTATTTCCAACGGCTGCAGTCCGGCTGTCAGGTCAGAGTGCTCCGCCCGCAGGTTTCCAAGGAGCTCGCCCAGCTCAGCATCGGATTGGCTGAGTTCCTGCTGCTGCGTCGCGAGGGACTTGCGTCTGGCGGCCAGTGCGTGGAGTCGCTCTTCGTCGGGGAGCCGCGCCTCAACCACTGCCAACAGGGAGCGGATCCGGCTGAGCTCGCCTGCAACGTCGGGGCCGACGACGGCGTCCGCAGCGCCGTCCCCATCCAACGGCGAAAGGTCCAGCTGTTCCAGCTCGGGGTCCTCGGCCGCCGCCAGCCGCAGGAGCGTGATGGCCGCGTCGAGAGCCCCTGCAGCGTGCCGGACCTGGGTTTCACTCGATTGGACAGCCTGCAGTTGCCCGGTGAGTACCTCGGCGCCGCGGTGCCGTTCGAGCATCGCTGCCTTTATTTCCAAGCCGGGCAGGTTCGCCTCAACGGCAGCCTTCCGGGCCGTGGCTGCGGCAAGCCGGCGCTGACGTTCGCGCCGAGCCGCTTCCTTTTCGAGCCGGGCTGACGCGATTTTGCTCCTTGACGCCGCAGCCTCCGCTGCGGCAGATAACCCCGCCGCCCGCCGGGCCACCGCTGCTTGCAGCCAGCCGATCCGGGCGTCTGGCTCCTCCGGGGCCGGCCCGTCCGTGCCCCCTGCAGCTTCATCTTCAGCGGCCACATTTTCTGCGACCGTATCATCAGCCAATGCTGAGGCTTCGGCTTCCGCACGCGACGCGAGCAGCTCAAGCTCCCCGTTCAGCTTCGCGACGTCGTTCCGCGCGGCCTGCGCCTGGGCCGACAGTTCCTGCTCCAGCGCTTCGAACCGCTGTGTGCCGAAAAGCTTCTGCAGCAGTTCAAGGCGATCACTTGCCTTGGACCTCAGGAAGGCGGCGAAGTCGCCCTGGGGCAGCATGACCACCCTGGTGAACTGTTCCCTGTCCATGCCCAACAGTGCCGTAATCTCAGCGCCGGCTTCGTCGTTGCGCCCGGACCTGTCCGTCCATGCCCCGGCGATCCGTTCGCGCAACAGCGTTTTGGCCTGCTGCGTGGTGAAGCCGTTCCTGCCGCGGGTGCTCGGTTTATCCCAGGCCGGAGACCTGGTGACCTCAAAATGCCGCCCCTGGGCGGAAAACTCGCAGGTGACCGAGGGTTCGAGCGCGGGTTCGGCGTGATCGCTGCGGAGCCGTTTGCCGTCCTGGCGGGCGCCCGGAACGGATCCGTACAGTGCAAAGCAGACAGCATCCAGCACGCTGGTTTTGCCCGCCCCGGTGGGTCCATTCAGGAGGAACAGGCCGTGGGCGCTGAGTCTGTCAAAGTCGATCTCTTCGGTGCCGGCAAACGGTCCGAACGCGGAGATGGTCAGGCGGTGAATCCTCACAGCGATGCCTCCCGGAGACGCACGTTGTCCAGGGCCGCAGTGAGTGCCAACTGCTCGGCGTCGTCGGCGTCACGGCCCCGGACGTGATCCAGGAAGCCGCAACACACCGCAAGGTCGTCCTGGGCCTCGGCGAGCCGGGTGCTGTAGCTTGAGGATGCCTTGGCGGGGCCGCCCTGAGGATCAAAACCCAGTACCAGCGTGTCCGGAAAGCGCGCCCGCAGCCGCTCCATGGCCTGCTGGGGACGTGGCGCATCGGTCAGCGTGATCTGGCAGTAAGCGTCCTCCGCCCACGCATGATCGCCGGACTCAAGCAGTTCGGAAATCCCGCCGCGGAGGACCGCCAGCTTCCGCGGGGCCGCCCAGGACAGTTCCGAGATGCCGGTGACTCCTTCGGGGCCCACGTCAATGAGCCAACTTCCCTTAGTGTGTTTGGCCTCGGAGAATGAGTAGGCCAGGGGCGAGCCTGAATACCTGACCGTCGGGGACAGCGTCTGGCGGCCGTGCAGGTGGCCCAGGGCCGTGTAGCTGAAGTCCTCGAACAGGTCCAACGGAACCGCGCCCACTCCCCCGATGCTGAGGTCCCGCTCGCTGTCCGAGCTGATGCCGCCGCTGGCGAACGTGTGGGCGAGGACCACGGAGTGGACGGTTCCCTCTGCGCTTCGCCGGCCCAGGTCCGCCCGGATCCGGTCAGTGGCCGCACGGGTCACCGCGAAGTGGCTCGCCGGCTCCGCACCCAGTTGCTCGGCGACGAGGCGCGGCTCCAGCCACGGAATTCCGTAGATGGCCAGGACGGCGCCCGGAGCATCATCGCCCGATTCCAGGGGCAGGATCAGCGGCTGGTCCAGGTCTGCCAGCCTGGTCCGCAGGTGTACGCCGCCACGTTCCAGCAGGCGGGAAGCGAAGCCTAGCCGGATGGCGGAGTCGTGGTTGCCGCTGGTCAGCACCACAGTGGCGCCGGCCTCGGTCAGCCGGACAAGGGCGTCATCCAGGAGGCCCACGACATCAACCCCTGGCAGCGCGCGGTCGTAGACATCACCGGCGATCAGGACAACATCAATCGCCTGCGAAGAGACGGCCCGGACAAGCTGACCAACGAATGACCGCTGGGCGTCAAGCATTCCGACGCCGTGGAAGGACCGGCCCAAATGCCAGTCCGATGTGTGCAATAACCGCATATTCCTACGCTAACGGCTGCCACCGACAGTTTAGGCAACCGCCGCAGCAGGCCGTCCCCGGCCGGGTCCGCGCCAGTGCTCCTAGCTGCGCTTTCCGTCGAAGAATTCCTGGGCCTCATCGCGGCGGGCCGGCACGTCTGCGGCAGCCGTTCGAGGGGCCCTGGGAGTGACAGCATTGGGAGTCACGGCGTCGGGAGTTGCAGTGTCCTCCAGGCCCTCGGCGTCTTCACCTTCGTCAACTTCATCAACGTCAGCACCGTCAGCCGTCGAAGCGGCAGAAGCGTCCCCGGTGGCGAAACCACGGAAGACCAGGCCGGCGATGCCGGCGCCCACGAGCGGCGCAACCCAGAACAGCCACAGCTGCTCAAGGGACCAGCTGGAGCTGAACACAGCAGAGGCGGTGGCGCGGGCCGGGTTGAACGGGGCGTTGCCCACAGCCAGGCCGAGCTGTAGCAACACCGCAAAGGCCAGGCCCACGGCAATGGCGGCGGCCGGCTTGTTCAGGTTGTTGCGGGCCGTAGTGCCAAGGAAGACGGCAACCAGGATGGCGGCTCCGAGCACTTCGAGCAGAAGCACGGCGGCCATGGGCGCCTGAATGATCGAGTGCTCACCAAAGCCGGCGGTCACCGTGTCGAACGCGGTCCTGCTGTCCGGGATGCCCGGCAGGGTCCGGAGGATGCCGAACAGCGCCAAGGCGCCCAGCAACGCCCCCACCAGCTGGGCGGCGATGTACGCTGCCGCGTCAACGAGGCGGATCCGCCCGGCGACGAAGTGACCCACCGTCACGGCCGGGTTGAAGTGGCCGCCGGAGACGGCCCCAAAGGCGAGCATGGCCGCGGTCACCGCCAGGCCGGCTGCGAGCGCGGAGGGTAGCGGGCTCGACTGGGGAATCGAGAACAGCGGCACACCCAGGCCCGCCACCACAATGAAGAGGCTGCCGAACGCTTCTGCGGACAGCCTGGACACCAGCCCGTGCCGGACATCGGCAGCGTTGCCTGCTGCCGGCCCGGAGGCGGAATCATGGTGGACGGGAACAGGCGTGGTCATGGTGGGAGTCCTTATCGTTGGGGGCGTCGCTGCGCGGCAAAGTTTCGCTGCCGGCGGGAAGTTTCCACTGCGGCCTCTGCATTGTGCCAAGGAATTCTGGGCATTGGCTGAGTCTGAGCTTAGTTGATGGACCGCGGGGCACCGGGCGCGCATTCCGCTTCCGCATCACGGTAAATTGGCTGTTATGAGCATTGACCCGGGCGCCGGCGCGCCCTCGCTGAAGTCCCGCATCCACGGCTGCCTGCTCGGCGGTGCGCTGG
>JBDTQQ010000299.1:0-4221 GCA_039932075.1 Pseudarthrobacter sp.
CGCCTGGCTGGGCAATGGTCGCGGTATTGGACCGGTGGCCCGGCGCCTGCGCTGGCACGTTCTTGACCCGGGGGTCATCAACGTGCTGGCCCTTGCCTTCTTCCTGCTGGCATGCGCGGCAGTTGCCTACATTGCCCTGACGGCCGCCAGACGGCCCCGGCTGGCCCAGGTCGCGTTCCTGCTGGTAGCCGCCCTCATCCTGGCCAACAAGGTCTACTCCCCGCAGTCTGTGCTCTGGCTCATTCCGCTGGTAGCTCTGGCCAGGCCACGGTGGCGCGACTTCCTGGTGTGGCAAGGCGTTGAGGGCCTTTACTGGATGGCCATCTGGATGTACCTGGCGCAAGTATCAAGCCAGGGTCCAACGCAGCACAATATTGATATGCCCTACTACGTTCTGGCGGTGGCAGCTCATATGCTCGTAACGGCATATTTAATGGTCCGGGTGGTTTGGGACATTTATGATCCGAACTACGATCCCGTCCGCAGGCACCATCTCGATGACCCGCACGGAGGGCCCTTCAACGGGTTGCCCGATTGGCTGCGCTTCAGTCCCCTGAATCGCTCGCAGGCGGTTCTCCCTTGGCGGGCGAAGCACCATGCCTGACGTCGCCGTCGTAGGCTCCGGCCCCAACGGACTGGCCGCAGCTGCGGTGATGGCCCGCGCCGGGCTGTCCGTGGAAGTCCATGAAGCCGCAGGGACCATCGGCGGCGGCACGCGCACCGCCGAGCTGATGCAGTCGGGGCATCTCCATGACATCTGCTCGGCCGTGCATCCCATGGCCCTGGCGTCGCCCTTCTTCCGCGACTTCGAACTGGAGCGCAGGATCAGCCTGGTGGTTCCGGAGCTCGGGTTTGGTTCACCGCTCGACGGCGGGCGGGCTGCACTCGGCTATCACTCGCTCGAGCGAACGGTCGAGGCACTCGGCCGGGACGGCGCCGCGTACCGAAAGCTCCTCGGTCCCCTGGTGAGCCGCATTGACGGCGTCATGGACCTCACCCAGCACCAGTTGCTGAGGGTCCCCCGGTCTCCTGTGGCAGCTGCACTCTTTGGGCTGCGGACGTTCGAACAAGGCACTCCGCTTTGGAACGCACGGTTCCGGGAGGAACTCGCGCCAGCCCTGCTGAGTGGTGTGGCAGCACACGCTGTATCGCACTTACCCTCGCTGGCGGCAGCGGGGGCCGGCCTGATGCTGACCGCCCTGGCCCATGCACAAGGATGGCCCATTCCCCAGGGCGGTTCGGTGGCCATCGCAGAGGCCTTGGCGGCCGACATCCGGGTCCATGGTGGCGTCATCCGTACCGGGGAACCGATCGACAGCCTTCGGCAACTTGGCAACGTGCGTGCAACGCTGCTGGACGTCGCGCCACGCGGACTGCTGGACATCGCCGGCGACGACATGCCCGCAAAGTACCGCCGCTCCCTTGAGGCATACCGCTACGGGAATGGTTCCTGCAAAGTGGATTACATCCTCTCCGGGCCGGTTCCGTGGGCAGCCTCCGAGTTGGCGGACGCCGGGACCGTGCACGTGGGCGGCACACGGAAGGAGCTGGCACGGGCCGAGAACGAGGTTTCCGCAGGGAAGCATCCTGACCGCCCCTATGTCCTGGTGGCGCAGCCCTCACGGTTCGACACTGGCCGGGCCCCGGCCGGGCGCCACATCCTGTGGGCTTATTGCCATGTCCCCGCCGGATCAACGCGGGACATGGGCGAGGCCGTGACCGCACAGCTCGAACGTTTCGCCCCGGGTTTCCGGGATGTGGTGGTGCAGACCCACGTGACCACAGCAGCGGAACTGGCCAGCTACAACCGTAACTACATCGGTGGCGACTTCAGCGCAGGCATTATGGATGTGCGCGGGCTGCTCCAGCGGCCCGTTGTGTCCACCATTCCGTGGCGGACGCCCGTTCGTGGGGTGTATCTGTGCTCTTCCTCCACGCCGCCAGGCCCCGGCGTGACAGGCATGCCCGGCTTCTTCGCCGCCAAACATGCTTTGAAGGACATGTTCGGACTGAAGGTCCCGGCGCTGGGGTTGTGAGGCCGCGCAACGCGGAGCCGGGCGCTTGGCCGGGCCTCAGCACTTGCCGCACTGGGGGATAATAACGCCGTGGGGAACTCAAAGAAACTTTCACTTGCCATGGCTGGTCTCATACTCGGTGCCTCCTTGGTGGCCTGCGACGATGGGAGAGGGGGAGCCGAGAGCGCGGCCAAACAGTTCGCCGCCGCGGTGTCCGCACTCGACGTCGGCTCTGTTGCTTTTGACGGCAAGGACTCCGCCGTGGCCAAGCAGCAGGTCCAGGACGTGTTCAAGGCCCTCGACCCGGACAAGCCGACGGTGGATAGCGGGGACTTGTCGCTGGAGGGCAAAACTGCCACCGTTCCCCTCAACTACACCTGGAAAGTCGGCTCCGATGAGTGGAAATACACCACCTACGCCGAGTTCACGAAGTCCGGGGACAAATGGCTGACCGTCTGGAACCCCGCATCCTTGGTTCCCGAACTCGCAGACAACGAAATCCTCACCAAGGGCACCCAGTCTCCCCAGCGCGCCGACATCCTTGGTGCCGGCGACGCGAAGCTGGTCACCTACCGTCCCGTGGTGAAAGTAGGCATCGACAAGCCGCTCCTCGGTTCAGCCGACGCCGCCGCGTCCGCCACCAAGCTGGCCGAACTTGTGGGCGTGGACGCCGCGGCCTACGCGCAGCAGGTTTCGGCGTCGGGAGCCCAGGCTTTTGTCGCTGCCATCACCCTGCGTGAAGAAGGCCGCACCGTTACCGATGAGCAAATCACGGCAATCCCCGGCGGCCGTGCCATCAAGGAAAGCCAGCCCCTGGCTCCCAGCCGAACCTTCGCCCGGGCAGTCATCGGTTCCGTCGGCGAGGCCAGTGCCGAACAGATTCAAGCTTCGGCCGGGGCCCTGAGCGCCGGCGATGTGACGGGCATCGGCGGGCTCCAGCAGCAGTATGACGCCCAGCTCCGCGGAACCGACGCCGTGGTGATCCGTGCGCACCGGGCAGACCTCACCCGCGAACAGATCAACGCCGCCGGGACTGATCCGCGCCGCGTGGTTTTCGAAACCGCACCCAAGCCCGGCACACCGTTGAAAACCACCCTCGATCCGAACCTCCAGTCCCTGGCAGAGAGCACTTTGGCCGGCGTGGGGCCTGCCTCGGCCATCGTGGCGATCCGGCCTTCCACCGGCGCGGTGCTCGCAGCTGCTTCGGGGCCGGGAAGCAATGGCTACAACACCGCGATGCTGGGCCAGTACGCACCGGGATCCATCTTCAAGATGGTCGACTCATTGGCGATGTTCCGCAACGGGCTGACCCCCGATTCGAAGGTGGAATGCACTCCCACCCTCGAGGTGGACGGCCGGACCTTCAAGAATTCGGAAGGCTACCCGGAAAGTTCGCTCGGGTCGGTATCCCTCCGCGATGCGTTCGCCCACTCCTGCAACACGGCGTTCATCGCGGCCCGGGACAAAGTTACCCAGGCCCAGCTTGAGGCCGCTGCGGTCGCCATGGGTGTGGCCGTCGAAGCCCCGTCGCTGGGTGCCGTGGCCTTTCTCGGTTCCGTCCCCGGCGAGGCTGCCGGCACCGAACACGCGGCGTCCATGATTGGCCAGGGCAAGGTGCTGATGTCCCCGCTGGCGGCGGCCATGATGGCAGGGTCCGTGGCCAAGGGGTCCCCCGTCTCACCGCAGCTGGTCCTGAACCCCGACGCCGGCGCCTCGGGAGGCACCCCCGGCGAGCCGACGGCGGAGGCTGCCTCGCCGTCGTCGACCGTTTCGCCCGAAGCGCCCTCCCAGGCGTCCGGCAAGCCGATCACGGGAGCGGAAGCCGCGGCACTGTCCGACATGATGCGTGCGGTGGTTACTTCGGGCCACGCAGGTTTCCTGGCCAGCGTGCCGGGGGCACCGGTGGGCGCCAAGACTGGAACGGCTGAGTACGGCAAGGAAACGCCGCCCAAGACGCACGCCTGGATTGTGGCGGTCCATGGCGACCTGGCCGTTGCCGTGTTCGTCGAGGACGGCGGACTCGGTGCCACCACGTCGGGGCCGCTGCTCAAACAGTTCCTGACCGCCGCCGGCTGACCGGCGGAGTTTTTGTCCAGATAATGCGTCGAAAGGCGCGCCTCGAGGGTAACTATCTGGACAAAACTCGCACGGGGCGGGCGTGGGAAGATTGATCGCGTGGCTCATATTGACGTTTCCGGCATCGACT
>JBDTQQ010000300.1:0-4209 GCA_039932075.1 Pseudarthrobacter sp.
TCTCTAAACATGCACCGGATTAGTAAAATGAGTCATGATGCTCATTCCCGCGATCGGGCTCGTTTTATGGATTGCCTTCCTGATCGTTGCGTTCGTCCTGTCCGGCACTATCTGGGTCCTGCGCAACTTGATTCTCGCGCTGCTGGGCCTCAAGCCCCGGCTCACGGGGCCCCAATCCGCTGCTAGCCCCAGACGGAACCAACCGCCGGTTCCGGTCCCCGGCCGGAACAAGCCCCGAGTCCCCTTCCAGGCCGGATCACCTCAGCTGGAGCCGGACATCTGGCCCAAATGGACTGCCTCGCGCAGAGAATATATGGACCGTGAGCTGGCCCTCTGGCAGCAGCAGTTCGATGCCTTGGCCTCGCAGTCTGCGGGCCGGGAATAAGCGGACCCGGACGCGCAGCGCGGCCCGCTCTGCCCGGAGACTCCGTCCCAGGTCACCTACAGGGCCTATGGGATGAGCGGGTTTGCAGACCGGACGGCGGAGACGACGTCGAGGATCCCCCTGGCCGTCTCGGCCGCGTCCTCCTGATCAGAGACAAGCGAGGAATGGGTGGCTCCGTCAATGACGCGGTGCACACTGTTGGACGAGAGTGCAGCAAGCGCGTCCTGCGACCCGGCCCAGCCGGGCTGGCTCCCACTGCCAGCTGTCAGAACCGCCAGCGGCTTGTCGCCGAAGTTCCGCAGCGTGGCGGCCTGCCGTGCCGAGGATCCCGCCTGGATGTACTCCTCTACGGTGCTTCGGAGATGGCCGGGTGTCACGCCGAGCAGCCGGCCGATGCCGAGCCGGGCTGCGCCGGCTCCCAGTGCGGAGGCCCGTTTCATGGCGTCGCTGGAGTCGCTGGAGTCGGCGCGGTCGGACGGCGCTGGTTCCGAAGCCGGTTCGGTCGAGTCCACCAAGACCATTCCGGCCATCTCCGCCGGGTAGCGGGCAGCGAAAGTCAGTGCGTAGAGGCCGCCGAATGAATGTCCGGCCAGCACGTACGGTCCAGGTTCGTTCCCGCGCTGCAGCAATGTGTGGAGGTCGGTTGCGATCTGCGCGCCGTCCTGCGGGGTGTTCACCGGATCGCTCCACCCGCGTCCTGCCCGGTCGTAAACGCAGACCCGGGTGTCACGGGCAACAGCCGGTGCGATCAAGGCGAGGTCGGACGACAGTTGGCCTGCGCCCGGTTCAATCACAACGGTGGGACTGCCTTCCCCGGTGCAGTTCAGGAACATCCGGTGACCCCCGACGTCGACCAGCTGGCCCTGCGCGGGAGAAGTGCCTGCACCCGCCGCCGCATGCACGGTTTCGAAGCCGCTGCCCACTGACGCCAGAGCGAGCATCGCTATCACCGTGTAGAGCAACACGCGCCCGCTCCGGCTTCGAAGCTGCCGATGAGCCCTGACGACCGTCCAAACCACTAACACCAGCAAGGCGGGAGGCCATACCCACGTGAGCGCCTCCTGCATTGGGGAACCGAACCCCACCAGAAGGAAACCGCCCAGTCCCATGAAAAGCGCTGGAGCCACGGCCCACCTCTGTGGCTGATCCGTGAACCGGACCGACAGCGCAGCCAGCATGGCCCATCCCAGCGCAAGCCCCAACAGGATGGCACCGGTTACGCCGCTTTCAGTGGCCGGAACGAAGGGGGCGGCGGCCAGCAGCAGCGCAGCGAGGACCCCGGCAATCAGGGAACCGGCCACCACCCAACCGAGGTGCCCCTTCGGGGAAGGACCACCGCCGGACGGATGGCCGAGGCCCTTGGATGTGGAGACGGCGGGAGTATCAGCCGTCAGTTTCTGCCCCGCCGGAAAGAGTGTCATGCCCCAAGCCTGTCATTCCCCGGCAGCGGAAGTGCGCGGCAAAAATGCCCCGTATGGCAAGGATCCTGCCCACCTGGCGCCTTACTGACTACAGTGGCCCTATGCACCGAGTCGTCGCCCTCGCACTGCCGGATGTGGTCGCCTTTGACCTTGCCATTCCTGCGCAGGTTTTCGGCCACGAGGACGAACGGGAACGGTACTCCTTCCGGGTCTGCGCAGCCCGGCCCGGCCTGGTGCCGACTACCTCCGGGTTTTCCATCCAGGCCCTCGACGGACTGGATGCCCTTCGGTCCGCGGACACGGTGGTGGTGCCCGGCTACGCACCGCTCAACGATCCGTCCGCCGAGGTCTGCGAGGCGCTGCGTCAGGCAGCAGCGAACGGAGTCCGTGTGGTGTCCGTGTGCACAGGCGCCTTCGCGCTCGCTGCCGCAGGTCTCTTGGACGGCAAGCGGGCAACCACCCACTGGAGAAACGCCGAACGCCTCCAAACCCTGTACCCGGCCGTCGCCGTCGACGCCGGTGTCCTGTACATAGACCAAGGCAGCGTCAGCACCAGTGCCGGGGTCGCGGCAGGCATCGACCTGTGCCTGCACCTGGTCCGCAAGGACTATGGAACCGAGGCGGCCAACAGCATTGCACGGCGGATGGTGGTGGCGCCGCACCGGGAAGGGGGCCAGGTCCAGTTCATGGAACGTGCGGTCGCGGCACCCCTGGCCCTCTTCGCCGGCACCTGCGCCTGGGCCAGGCAGAACCTCGCTGAACCGCTCACCGTGGAGGAACTGGCCGCCCATGCCGGCTGGGCTCCCAGGAGCTTCGCGCGGAAGTTCACCGCCGAAGCAGGAATGACACCGTTGAGCTGGCTGAACGATCAACGCATGGCCGAAGCATGCCGGCTCCTGGAAACCACCGACCTGACGGTGCAGGCGGTTACCTCCAAAACTGGCCTGGGAACGACAGCAAATTTCCGGCTCCACTTCGCCCGGAAACTCAACACCACGCCCTCAAGCTACCGCCGTCTTTACCAAGGCAGGAACCGGCACGCTGCGCCTGCCTAGACCCTCCCGGAGTGGCCACCCCTGCAAGGGGAATGAAGCCTATCCGGCGGAACCGTCGTCGTGTTTCGCCGGCCGATACCCTGCCAGTTCGGCGCGGACGTCGCCCTCTTCGTGGTCGCTCTTCTTGCCGAACGGCAGCACTTTGAGCAGCGGGCCCACGATGGCCATGACGATGAGGCCCCAGATGATTCCGAGGACAGCGGAGCACAAGGTATTCACGAGCCAGGCAAGGAAGCTGCCCGCCACCGGGATCCCGGCGGCCGGTGCCTCGAGGACGTGGACCAGGTCGTACGGCGCATGCCAGCCGAGGTCGTAAGCTCCCTGCAGCATGATGTGGCCACCCACCCACAGCATGGCGACCGTCCCGATCAGGGTGATGGCGGCCAGCACGGCGGGCATCCCCTTGACGAGCAGCTCGCCGAACTGTTGGGAGCGCGCGGAGTCCTTGGTGGTCAGGTGCAGGCCGACGTCGTCCATCTTGACGATGAGTGCGACGGCACCGTACACGAGCACGGTGATCACCAGAGCCCCGATGACCAGGATGAACGCCCGGACCCAGATGGACTCGGTGGCTACCTCGTTCATGGAGATGACCATGATCTCGCAGGACAGTATGAAGTCGGTGGTGATGGCGCCCTTGACCACCTTGGCCTCGGCGTCCGGACCCCGCTGGACCGCGGGCGCCTTTTCGTCCGAGTGGTCTCCGCGGAGCTTGTGCCAGACCTTCTCGGCGCCCTCGTAGCAAAGGTAGGTGCCGCCCAGCATGAGGATGAACGGGATGGCCCACGGGACGAAGGCGCTGACGAGCAGCAGCGCCGGAAGGATGAACAGCAGCTTGTTCCGGAGCGAGCCCCAGAAGATCCGCTTGATCATCGGCAGTTCGCGGGACGGGTCCGCCCCGGACACGTACTGCGGGGTGACGGCGGCGTCGTCGATCACCACGCCGGCAGCCTTGGCCCCTGCTTTCGCGGCTCCGGCAGCGACGTCGTCCACCGAGGCGGCCGCTATGCGGGCCAGAGCTGCGATGTCATCCAGCAGGGCGACAAGACCGCCGCTCACAGATCGGTCCCGTGCTGGTCGAAGGTGGGCTGCTGGGCATGGAGGCCTCGGTGGAGGCGCGTGATCGGCATGCTCAGATTATACGGTGGGGGCAGGCAGCCGACGGGTGAGAGAGCGTCCGGGAAAAACGCCCATTAAGTGAAAGAGCGTTTGAGGGGGCATGGGCAGAGGTCGACGGCGGCGGGTGCCTCCGCCGCGTCGGTTGCCGCACGTGGAACTACTTGACAGCGTTGTACGCGTTCACCCGGCCATTTGCCCAGAAGGTGCCGGTGCCGGCAATCTTGTCCGC
>JBDTQQ010000301.1:0-4178 GCA_039932075.1 Pseudarthrobacter sp.
CGCCGATCACGGTGACGGTCCCGGGTGCGGTTACTGACCCACCGCCTCCGGCGGTTAACGATTCGACGGCCACCATCGACGGCCAGTCCCGGCCGATCGACGGGACCGACATCTACCGCGCGGCGGGATTCTTGGTCCGCTATACCAAGTCCGCCAGCCAGACCGCGTCTCCTGCGAATATGTGGGGTGCTGAGGCGGCCGTAGTCGCGGGCAAAGTCACGGAGTTCAACGATCGGCAGAGCACCGGCGCGGCCGGGCTGGTGATCCCGGACGGCGGCTTCGTGTTGGCGGGCCACGGTGCATCGCGGGACTGGCTCATTGCCAACGCCCAGGTAGGTGCTACAGTGACGTCTCCGGCGTCCGGAGGCACCGCCCCGCCACCGCCTCCGCCGCCCCCAACCACTGGTTTCGCAGTCACGGGGCGATGGACTACGCCGTCGAGTATGCCAGGGCGGGCGATGCACGCCACTCTGCTGCGCGACGGTCGCATTCTGCTGATCGCGGGTTCGGGAAATGACTGGGAGGGACAGTTCCTTCCGGGAACGTTCCAGACACACGTCTGGGATCCGGCCGCCAATACCTTCAGCAGCGTGCCCACGCCGGAGGACATGTTCTGTTCGGGGCATGTGACCCTTCCCGACGGGAAGATCCTAGTTCAAGGCGGCACATCGGCCTACGCGGGAACCCCGCAGAGCGTGTCATACAAAGGGCTCAAGTCGTCCTATGTCTTTGACCCGGCCACGAATGCCTATACCAAGGTGAACGATGCGATTGGGGGGCACTGGTATCCCACACTCACCAAGCTGGAGACAGGTGACGTCTGGATGGCTGGCGGCTACGACGAAAACGGCGGCGGCTCGACCACAACTGAGATGTTTAACTTCTCCCAGAGCCGTTGGCTCGCGCAGGCAGAGGTCCCTCAGACCAACCGATACCTGGGCACCTACCCGCACATGTTCCTCATGGCCGACAGCCGCATGTTCTACACGGGCGGCCACACCTTTGGTGAGGCGCAGCCCGGCACCGGGTCATTCATCTACGACTGGCGCAAGGCGCTGATCGGTGACATCCCCGGCCTCCGCACGCCCCAGCTGCGTGACCAGGCTGGTTCTGTGCTCCTGCCGCCGGCCCAAAACCAGAAGTTCATGATCGCCGGCGGTGGCAGCACGGAGTTTGGCGGCGCAACCAACACAGTGGACATGGTGGATATGAATCAAGCCAACCCCGCCTGGATACCCGGTCCCGACCTCCCCGGCGCAGAGGGTCGCATGTACCTCAACCTCACCAACCTGCCCGACCGAAGCGTTCTGGCAAGCCACGGGGCCACGGGCAACCGGACCGGAAACGTTCTGCGCGCTGCGATTTACTCTCCGGCCAGCAACACCTGGGCAGAGGTCGCCGCCGACCCCGTCGGAAGGAACTACCACTCCTCGACGCTGCTGCTGCCCGACGGTCGCGTCGTCGCTATCGGCTCTAATCCCAGCGACAACTCCTACGAGAAGCGGCTGAGCATCTACGAGCCACCCTACTTGTTTAAGGGCGACCGCCCGACCATCACGGCCGCCCCGGCCGATGGGACGTACGGGCAGGCATTCGCTCTTGGCACCACGGGCAACGTCATGAGCGCTTCGCTCACGAGTCCGGGGTCGGCCACGCACCAGACTGACACTAACGCCCGTTTGGTGGATCTGCCCCTGTCGGGCGGCGCTGCCAAGACCGCCACCATCCCCGCCAACCGGTCACTCTTGCCGCCTGGCCCGTACATGCTCTGGGTTTTGGACGACAAGGGAGTCCCTTCGGTGGCTCGCTGGATCAACATCCGCTGAAAGGAAGAGGACGATGACCAAGCAACATCAGGTGAGCACAAGGCGCAGGATTACGGCCGGTGCTACGGTCGGCGTCGTAGCACTCCTCGTCACGTTGGCCACAGCCACTGGCGGCGTGCTGGCAACAGCCGCGCCCCCGTCCGGAAATGAGGGGATGGCCGGCGAGGCCGCCGCCAAACCGCCTGCCATCGTCGCGCGCGAGGCTCAGGCCGTGAACGACGGTCAGCAAAGCCAGGCAGCAGGCGTGAAGATGCGTCCGGCGCCGCAGGTCGACGTCGAGAAGCTGAAGGGCTCGGGGAACGGGGGCTGCGTCGTCGGCTATGGCAAGCCGGGGCAGTGCTTGCCGGCCGTTCCGCCCAGCCATGCGGCGCACGCCGCCCACGGCATGGATATGCCCTGGACCTGCGAGGAGTTGCGCACCATCTTCGTGGACGGCATTACGGTTGAGCGGGGCAAGGACACTCTGAAGCTGGACACCAACAATGATGGCGTGGCCTGTGGGCAGGGTGACGCAGGATGACTCGAACCCGTCGCAGGGCGACCGCTGCAGCAGCGTCAGCGGCCGCCGTCGTCGTCCTCACCGGTGCGATCCATACGGTCGTCCAGGATCACTCAGCCCCGGCGTCTGCTGCCACCAACGCCACCACTCAGAGCGTTCCGGCCGTGGAGCGCCCCCTTAAGAACAACTGCTCGGCTGGCTATGTCACCTTCACCTTCGACGATGGCCCGCGTACGAACACCGAGAAGGTGCTTGATGCGCTAGATGGGTTCGGCATCGATGCCGTCTTCTTCTGGAACGGCTACAAGGTTAAGGGTCGTGAGCGCTTAGTGGCTCGTGCCGTGGCTGAAGGCCACGTAATAGGGAACCACACGTGGGACCACGGCAACTTGATCACCGGGGACCTGCCCGATGGTACCAAAGAGACCTGGGGGCCCAGCTGGGTGCGTAGCGAGCTGGAGCGGACGAACGATGCCCTGATGGCTGCCGGCGCCCCTCGGCCGACGCTTTACCGGCCGCCCTACGGAGCCATCAACAAGCAGGGAGACGCGATAGCCCAGGAACTCGGCCTGCGTCTCGTCATGTCTTGGGGATCCGACGAGGAGGACAACATCGTGGACACGCATGACAACGGGGGTGCGAGCGTTCAAGAGATCGTCGATGCGACAGTCCGGGGCATGCGGGACGGCTCAATTATTACCATGCACGACGGCCTCGGACAGGCGACGCTCAACTCCATCGACGCGCTTCAGCCCATCGTGGACGCGATGAACCAAAAGGGCCTGTGCGCCACCACAGAGGTACGCAAGGACGCTACCGGCCGCGCCCTGGCGGCGTATGGCTGAAGAGAACCTGGCATCCGTCTGAGCCGCTACGAAGCGGCCTCTCCTGTAGCCGGGCTGCCCAGAAAGGTGGCTGCCGTCTACTGGACCCGATGGAACTCCGCCATCCGGCTCACGCAGATTCCGCAGTCGTACAACGTGCTCTACCTGTTCGCCGCTGGTCGCTCCGGGGCCGCCGGGAGCATCGGGTGGGGAATGAACGACATCGCCGGCGACATCAGGACCGTCCGTGCCAGGGGTCAGCGTGTCCTGCTCTCCACGGGCGGCGCGGGCCAAGGCATCAACTTCTCCTCGCGGGACGTCAGCCAGCGCTTCGTGGACAGTATTGTTCGCATCAATGCCGAGCTTGGTGGCACCCTCACCAGTCCTGTGATCGACGGGGTGGACTTCAACACCTTCGAGGCCGAGGTCACGCCGAACATCGCCGAGTACTTATGGATGTTCGCCGAGCTGAAGCGCCTGTTCGGCCAGGAGTTCGGCATCACGTCCCCGCCCGCCCCTTGGAAGGACCCGGACAAGGCAATGATCCGCGAGGCTCTGTCCAAGGACCTCATGACGTACGCCGGGCCGCAGTTCTATGACGGCCCCGGAGCGGCCGAGCCGGAGTACATCATCAATACCACGCGCGACTGGGTGCAGAACGTCGCCGGTGGGGACGCGAGCAAGATCGTGGTGGGCTTTGGCATGGAGGGCATGGCGAATTACTCCTCGATCGAGCAGATCCTCTCTGCGTGGCGGGCGATTGAGAAGGAGTTCCCGACGATCCGAGGGGCGTTCTTGTGGCAGCACAAGACCGACTCTGACCGGGGGTGGGTCTTTGCCATGCGGTTGGCCCCACTCATCCTGGGCGACCCCGTTCCCGAGCAGCCCATGCCCTCGACCCCGCCGCCTATCCCTATTCAGCCTCCTGGCCCGGTGGTGAAGATCGGCTCGGCCTCCTGCCCGCTCGCAGGTATCGACATCGCTCGGGAGCTCGATGCCCTGGTGGTGTACACGGACAGGGCAGCAACC
>JBDTQQ010000302.1:0-4154 GCA_039932075.1 Pseudarthrobacter sp.
AACAGTTGAGAAGGAGACCTTATGTCAGCGCTTCGGATTCGCAGATCTACCTGCCTTCCTCAGAGTTTCAGGAGCCAGCCCGGGGATTCGTGGATGACATCTGCGGCGGGAACGCGGTCTCCGGGTCATTGCGGGCGTGTGTGCCGAGGGTGGCCGGGGTCGGGTATGAGGACGACCGGACAGCGGGCATGGGCCACCACATGCTGGCTCACGGAGCCGAGCAACGCCCCGACGAATCCGCCATGGCCTCGCGATCCCACTACCAGGGCGGCGGCGCTCTCGGCACACTGAAGCAGTACCTGTGCCGGGTCTCCCTCGATGGCCTCACAGCTGATCTTCACGTCGCTGCCCTTCACTGCTTCCTTCGCGAGACGGGTGACTTCGACGGTGGCCGTGGCCAGGACGGGGTCGGTATCACCCGATGGGCCGCCAGTGCCGACCGCCCATCCGTTCGTAGCACCCGGACCCGTGATCCGCTCCCACGCTATTACCGCATGGACGGCAGCTCCGCGCAGCTCGGCCTCTTTGACTGCCCATGCCAATGCCGCCAGTGATCCGTCCGACCCGTCCACTCCGACCACAATCCGTCCGAACGGATCGTTGGTGTGGGCTGCCGCGATGGTACTAGCCGACACGCTTTCCCCGGCGGGGGCGGGGATGAGAACGACCGGGCAACGGGCATGGGCCACCACATGCTGGCTCACCGAGCCCAGCAGCACCTCGGCGAATCCGCCATTGCCCCGCGAACCCACCACGAGAGCCCCGGCACCCTCGGCCACCCGGACCAGCACCTCTGCCGGGTGCCCCTCCACGGCCTCCCATGTAATATCCGCGTTCTGACCCTGGTAGGCATCCTTGCCGAGCCGTTCAACCTCGGTTTCGGCGGCATTGGCCATCGTCTGGCGGGTATCACCCGAGGAGTCCATCATCATCGTCCACACCGTCGCAGGCCAGTAGGACTGTGGATGCCGCCAGGCCATCACGATGTGGACGGCGGCTCCGCGCAATTGTGCTTCCGAAACGGCCCACCGCAGGGCGGCCATCGATCCTTCCGACCCGTCCACTCCGACTACAAGCCTCCCGCCGTGGTGGAGCAGACGCGCCGCATCAACGGTATCCGCCCCCTCCAGATGAGAGAGTGCTCCTGCTTCGCTCATTGTCTTCATCCTTTCGGGAATATTTACCGCCGAACTGTAGATGTCGCCCGCGGCGGAAAGGGCCTCCGGGGGTGATACGCCGGCCACGGCTGGCCTTCACGTCGATGGCAGTGACCTCATCCCACTCCTACGTCCCGGCACTGTCAAGGGCATGGTTCCGGTGCCGAAGAAGCGGGCGGTAAGTCAAGAGGATGAGTCAAGCTGAGGGCCCTGCGCCGGTACCAGCGCCCGAGAGTAAGCTGACGGCACAGAAGCTGACCAGAGTTCCACACCTGTGATCGAGGTTTCGATAGGCTGCTTACGCTTCCAAGCTGAACCGTTTCTTCTCCTTCGGCGGACACGGACCGGACTCCACCGACCGGGGCGAGCTGACCAGGACCGCGCGTCGGCGTGTGCCCTGGTCTACGGCGAACCTGTCACCGCGGCCCTGGCCGTCGTCGTCGGCGATACCCCGCAAGACGTCCAGGGCGCCCATGACGCAGGAATCGCCTGCGTGGGCGTCGCCAGCCACCACTTCACCGCCGACCAGCTCCGCGGGGCCGGCGCGGACTACGTGATCGCCTCCCTGACCGGGGGGCTGTCGCTGGAAGGCACGTCTTTGCACCACTCGTCCAGTGCCGCTTTGGCCTTGCTCATCCCGAGGGGCCAGATGTGGTCTACCAGAACCCGTACGCCGTCGTCGTCCCTGATCGCATCATAGACCCGGCGCGCCTGAACATCCGTTGTAGTCGACAGTCCCCAGCCTCCTCGCTGACTTGCGGCACGGCACTGATACCTTCCTTGGAAAAGCGACGCCCGAAGCGGCTAAAAACCCTGTGGGTCTTCGTCCTCGGTGACATTATGCTCTCCCAATCCCCTTAGGAGCCACGTCACCATGAGGGTGCACCGCTGGGCCCGCACCCCAGCCAGCGCGCTTCCAGCCTTGACACGAAAATTAAGGTGATCAGGGCCGGGGTGCGGCCGGGCCAATGGGTTCACCGGCGCGGGCCCCTATCCGGTCCGCCGCAGGTGTTCGAGGGTGACCTGGTCGCCGAGACCTTCGAGTTGTCAACGGCTCGTTCTTTGCTGGCGGCGCCCTGCGTCGGGTGTAGTCGTCCGCTAACAGTCGTAGGACAGGACGGCCCCGTCCCCGCGATCGATCTAAGTCCGGAGCTAAACAGCAATCGGTTCGGTACCGGTGGAATGGTTCAGGGCACGGTGATGACGCATAGACTTGGTTGAACAAAAGGGAGCAGACGCACGTCCGGCGGCGCGTCGCCGTCGCCGCCGAGTAATTGTTGCACGAGTCCGAGGTGGACAGAGCAGACAATCTGGGGCTGCCGCCTTGCGGCATCGCGGAACGGGCACCCCCGCAACTGGATGGCATCGCCGTCCGGCGCTGGATCGAAGCCGAGCCCGTCAAGGACCTCAAGGAGCCCGCTCCGTCGATCGACGGAGTCGGAGCGTTCGGCTAGGAGCCCGCGTGCCCAGTCACGGCCGGCGTTAATGGCGCTGCTCCGTCCCTGATCCGCGTCGCTGTGTGCGAGGGCTCCGGCAAGCACCTCGATCAGCTGCTCCCGTGAACCCTCATCGCGTTCGGCCTCGAGGACGGCCGTATACAGCACACGCGGGCGGCCGCGGCGCCTGTCCCCGCCGGATTCGCGCTGGACGAGCCGCGCCTCCTCAAGTAGGTCCAGGTGGAACCGGACCGTGGAAACGTGCAGTTCCAGCACGCTGGCGATGCCCTGCGCATCCAGGGGACCGGACGAACCGGCCACGGCGTCGAGGACACGCCGCCGAGTGTGCGATGCCAACGCGGAATGGTAGTTCTCGTCCCTCAGGGCGCTGCCCGGCGCGGAACGTCCGGCCTGTGGCGCCGCTTCAGATCCCGCGGGCATCCGCCGATTCCTCCTCGCGGGCCCTGCGCGGCTTCAGGGTCTCGAAATCGCTGCCGGAACGGCCTTCAAGCCGCCGGTGGATGGACCCGGCAATGCGCGTGGCCTGGATCTTTGCGAGGTCGGCCTTCTCCCCCGCAAAGTGCTCGTCGACGTTCGCAACCCACAAGGTGAGCCACCGCTCGAAGTGTTCCTGCTGCAACGGAAAACGGGCGTTAAGCACCAGATGCATCTGCAGGGCGTTACGACGGTAGAGGCCGGCGCTGAAAAGCACGGTCTCCCAGAAGTCGCACATGATCGGCAGATGGCGGGCGAGATCCATCTTGGCTATATGGGTGAAAATAGGCCCGATCAGCGGGTCGGCAAAGGCGCGTCGGTAGAACTCTTCTACCAGCAGGGCGACATCGGACCGGTCCTTCAGGTCTCCGTTCATGGGATCAGTGTAATCGAATAAAAATGATGGTGTTACTTTTAAAGCACATTCGAGACCACGGAGGATGAATGATGACTGCGGGAAACCACACTCTGATCGCCGCTAACGCCGAAGCTCTGCTGGCTGCACTTCCGGTCGACGCCGGGGCCGTGAGATCCACTCGGGTCTTCAAAGGGGCGGGAGCCGGCGTTGTCCGCCTCACCATCGACGAGGGCGCGGTGATGAGAGAGCACACCGCCACCGCGCCGATCCTTCTGCAGGTGCTGAGCGGCCATGCAGCCCTCGACGTCGGCGGCGAACGGGTTGATCTGCCCACCGGCGCAATCATTCACCTCGATGCGGGCCAGCCGCATTCGGTGGAAGCGTTAACGCCCGCGCACCTGCTGCTCATCATCTGCGAACGTGCACCAGGCACCACCCGTGCGCACAGGCTGGACCGCCCCGTTACAGTCGACGCTTCCGCTGCGGCCTCGACGCCGGAGCCGGAGCCGGAGCCGGCACGACGGTCGAACCTGGTGCTGGCCTCAAGCGGGCCTGATTCGGACGCCGTCGAACGCGTAACCGCACGGCACGCAGAGCTCACCGGGAGCGCTGCCAGTTACGCCACGCAACTCATCGACGCGGCAGCCAGCGGAACGACCTCGAAGACAGCGAACGAACGCCATCGCGGCTGATCGAGATGCTCGGCTT
>JBDTQQ010000303.1:0-4153 GCA_039932075.1 Pseudarthrobacter sp.
GAGGGCATCGCTGAAACTCAAGATGTGGTTGCATCCGTGGCTTAACATCGTTGTACTTGCCGCCGTAACGCTCATCATAGTTTTGATGGCAGTCAACCCGGAAAACGCCCCCCAGGTGTGGCTGAGCCTCGCAGCGCTTGGGGCCCTGCTGGTCGTTTACCCGTTCGTACGACGACGGTCGCTGGCAGCCAAACAAGCCGTCACTAGCCGATGAGGTTCTGTCGATGGCGATATCGCACGTCACCATGGAGCGGAGCCGCAGGACCACAGCCGGAATTGGCGGAGTAAGCATGGCCCGAGATTTAGCAGCTTGACGTGCTGAGAGTCCGCCGCGGGGAGCCAGCCTCCGCGGCGGACTCTTTCGTGTTGCCTGTCAATGCAGACGTCTGATCCCGCAGTCACTGACCCTGGGTCAGTCCTCGTTCAGTGTCCAGCTCATTGCTCTACCGGTAAAAACAAGACGCTGAAGATTCCCAGTCCGGCGAGGACGACGACGCACGCTGCAACTGCGGCCGTTGAAGCGATGTCCGGTGCTAAGGCTTCCTGGTTGATGCCGTGGACGGCGCGGTGGAATCGTCGCTTACGGGTGAGGATGATACCCAGTGCCGCAACGGCGGAGGCCGCCACGAGCGTGCCTACGAACCAGCCGTGGTGTGGCATCCAGCGAAGGAAGACGGCGGCCGCGACTGTCATGGACAGGGTCGTACGCCCCCAGGCCATGTCCGTGCGTTCCGGCTGGAGTCCGGCGTCGCCGTGGGTCGGCTTGTCATGTGGCGAAGGCATGGATTAGACGGGACGGACAAGGACGAAGACCACCATAACCGCGGCGACGAGGGTCCCGCCGATCGCCAGGACCGGGGCAATCCACGGCAGTGGAAGCGGGTCTTTGCGGCGCATGGAGCGTTCGACATTCAGCCAGCGGAAGAATGAGCCGCCGCCAATGAGGAGTGCGAGCACGAGCAGCAGAACGGCGACCGTCTTGCGCAGTTCGGGGCCGAAGAGGTCGGCCATGAACGCTTCCACGGCCACCCCGCCGGCGAGCAATGCCAACGAGGTCCGGATCCACGCGAGGAACGTGCGTTCGTTTGCCAACGTGAACCGAGGGTCGGGTTCGGTGCCGCCACGCAGGATCCGTCCCGAGAAGCCGGTGCGTCCGCCGCCGCTACGGGGCTCAGGATCTTCCATGGGTGGCTCCTTCCAGGGTCCATCGTGTGTTCTTCGGCTTGGGCGCGAGTGCGGAGGCCGCAGTTTGCCGAGGAAGATTCCGGTGTATTTGAGGTTCGGGCTGCAATGCGGTCTCCAAGTACATGCCGATCGTCAGGAGCAAGCGGTCGCCGAAGACGGCCGCTTGCTCCGCTTAAGCCTACCTGCCTCCTGGGCCGTGGGGGCTTAGGCCTTGGTGACTGCCTCAAGGGAGGCAGGCTCCGCTCCAACGGCCGGGGCGGAGCCAATCTGGGTGGGTGCAGCCGGCGCGAGGACAACGGCTGGGTCAAGGCCAAGCCTGCGGCGGTCGCGCTGCTGGTCGACGAACACCAGGGCCAGGACGCCGAAGGTGAGCATCAGGCCTCCGGCCAGGGCGAAGGCCGCACGGTATCCGTCAGCAGGGGTGGCTGCACCGCCGATCAGGAAACCTGAGACTGCCGGCGCGAACACACCGCCGGTGGTGAGGACAGCGTTGGCGATGGAGAGGTTGGCGCCGCGCTGGCCAATGGTGGTCAGTTCTGCCACCACCAGGTAGGTGATGGCGAAGAGCGCAGGTGCCGTGCCGAAGCCGAAGACCATGAGGGCGATGGACAGGACGGGAGAGCTGGTCATGGTGGCCCCCACCAGGCAGGCGCCGGCGAAGGTTCCGGCACTGCCGAGTACCCAGCCGCGGGCCTTCCGCGTGGGAACGCCCTTCAGGTGCAGGCGCTGGGTGAGTGCGCTCAGGCCCACGGTGGCGATGGTGCCCCAAGCGGCGGGCAGGGCAATCATGGTGCCGGCCTGCTGCCCGCTGAAGCCCAGGACGTTCTGGAAGTACGCCGGTCCCCAGGACATGGCCAGGGTGAAGGTCCAGTAGCCGAAGAAGGAGGCCAGCACAGCGAAGATCCAGCTGGGGGAGAGGATGGTGCGCCAGTAGCGGACCTTGGTCTCCACCACCACAGGAGCTTCTTCCGGCGCGATGCCATCGATGTCCTGCTCCGCCTTCCGGCTGGTGTACGGGCCTTCCTTGCCCACGATGAACCAGAAGACGGACCAGACCAGGCCCACGATGGCCAGCACTGCGAACGCGGTTTGCCAGCCGAACTGCCCGATCACCCAGGCCAGGACGGGGGCGAACGCCACAATGCCCAGCGTCACGCCGGAGGATGCCAGGGCGGCAGGGGTGGCGCCCTTCTTTTCGGGGAACCACTTGTAGATGCCGTGCATCAGCACCGGCGCCAGCGGGCCCTCACCGGCGCCCAGCAGCAGGCGGCTGGCCCAGAGGGCGGGCAGCGATGCGAACAGCAGGATCGGGGCCTGCGCCAGGGACCACAGCAGGCACAGGACCAGCAGGATCCACTTGCTGGAGACCTTGTTGGCGATGGGTGCAGCCACGATCTGGGCCACGCCGAAGGTCAGGAACATGGCACTGCCGACCAGTCCGAACTGCTCGGGAGTGATGCCCAGCTGCTTCATCAGCGGTACGGCGGCAATGCCCAGGACTGCCTTGTCGGCCCAGCTGAGCATCATCAGGAACAGCAGGCTGCATGTGATGAACCAGCCGTAGCGGTTGCGCTTGGCCGGGGACCAGGTCCGCGGATCCCGGGAGTTCGCGGAGCCCGGCGTCACGCCGGGAACAGGAGTTGCAGACACAGTATGCCCAATCGTTGAAGAGGGAGCCTTTGCTGGATTGCAGCGGCGTTTCCTTGACTTTAGGCTCGTGTGACCAGCCTTACATTTTATCTTTCCGTTGGATGGAAAGGCACTTTCCGGGCGCCGCGCACCTCCGGCGGTCACGCCGTCGGCTCTCCCAGGAACGCCAGCAGGGCCATCCCCAGGGCGCTCAACCCGCACGTCAGCCACCAGGTGGTGCTCCAGCCGCCGGTGTGGGTGGCGAGCAGGGCGAACAGCATGGGCCCCAGGAAATTGCCCACGTTGAAGATCTGCTGCGTCAGCCCCAGCACGGCCGTGACAGACCCGTCCGCGGGTGCGATGCGCACCGAGTAGCTGGTCACCGCGGCAGGGATGAGGCCACCGACGGCGGAAAACACGGCGATGAGGACAAACTGGAGGAGGATGCCGTTCTGGATGCTTTCCCAGCCGGCGGCGAACGTGGCCACGGACGCGGCGGACATCGCCAGGAAGGTCCAGAAGATAATCTTCCGCTCGGACAGACCGCGCTGGATGAACGGTCCTGCGCTGAGTGCTCCGATCGCGTTGACCCCGCCCACGACGGCGCTGACGATGCCTGGCCACGGGCCGTCGAGCCCGGCCGACCGGTAAATGGACGGCAGGAATCCGAGCACGGCCATCCACTGCGCTGTGTAGCAGGCGAAAACCACCCCGGTAATCCATGGCCTGCGGGTGGCAACCGTGCGGCCCACCCGGCGGAGCGCAGGACGGAGCCCGGCGTCGGACGGGAGCACGTCCCTGGGCACCAGTCGGAGCAGCAGCGGCAGCGGGAGCAGCGTGACAACGGCCATCACCAGCCACCACTCGCGCCAGCCGGCGGTCTGCAGGAAGAGCGCACCCGCGGACAGGCCGATCAGCGTGGCCATGCCCTGGAACGTGGCCCAGCCTGCCAGCGCGACGTTCAGCCGTCGGGGCGCGGCCACTTTGCGGATGAGGGCAGGGGCGACGACGACGACCAGCAGGAAGCCGACGCCCTCCAGGGTGCGCGCCGCCATCAGTAATTCCGTGCTGGGCGCGGCCGCGCCGAGCGCGCAGGCGGCGCTGAGCAGGATCAGTCCGGAGACCAGGAGGCGGCGCAGGCCGGCCATCTCCCCGCCCACGGCGGTGGCCACGCCACCCACCACGCTGGCCACCTGGATGATGCCCAGCAGCAGCCCGGCCTGTACCAGCGTGGTGCCCAGGTCCGCCTGGATGCCGGCCAGGGCGGCAGGCAGCTTCCAGATATGCATGGCTGCCGCGATGCCCGCGGCGAGGACGGCAATCCAGGCCCCGTCCGTCG
>JBDTQQ010000304.1:0-4149 GCA_039932075.1 Pseudarthrobacter sp.
TGGAGGTAGCCCGCGTAGACCACCCAGATCACAAAGGTCCAGACTTCCTTGGTGTCCCAGCCCCAGAACCGGCCCCAGGCCTTTTCGGCCCAGATGGCGCCGAACATCAGGGTGAAGGTCCAGCCGATGAAGGCGATGGCATTGATCCGGTAGGACAGATTTTCCAGGCTCAAGGCGGAAGGAACCAGCCGCATGAATCCAAGCTTGTCCGCGCCTCCACCGGCAATGGTCTTTTGCCGGTGGGACTGGACCAGCTGCAGCGCGGACATGGCAAAAGTCAGGGTGAACAGCGCCGAAGACATCACGGCAATCGAGACATGGATGACCAGCCAGTAGCTCTGCAGCGCGGGTACCAGGTGGCCCACCGGGGTCCAATAAGCAACGGAAGCGGCCACCAGCATGATGATCGCCAGCCCCACCACGAACGTGCCCAGGAACCGCAGGTCGCGGCGGATCAGCACCAGCAGGAACACGGCCACGGCCACAAAGGCGCCCGTGGTCAGGAACTCGTACATGTTGCCCCACGGCACGCGGCCGGCACCCAGGGCGCGGGTGACAACACCGGCACCGTGGATCAGGACACCAAGAACGGTCAGGGCGACGGCGACGCGCGCCGGAACTCGGCGTTCGGCTGCGTAGCGCATGTCGGCGTCGGCCGTTTGCCCGCCCGGGGAGCCTGCGCCGGCCTGCTTGGCAGCGGACGACGACGGCCGTTCAGCCCGTCCGGCCGGCCCGGCCAAGTGCGAATCCACCCTGTTCGCTGCCGCCGCAGAGCCGGCAGCCGCACCTACTCCGGCCGCCACCGGAACTTTGGCCTCGGCAACAGCCCCGGCAGCCTCCGCCGCCTTAAGGTCAATGGCGCGCAACGCCTTGCTGCTCTTGGCAAGATCCCAGGCGAAGGCGATGAAGGCCACGGTATAGGTGCCGGCGGCGAGCAGCATCAGCAGCTCGCTATAAGCGCCCATGGTTTCGTTGATGACAAAAGGCATTACTGGTCCTTTGTGGGTCCGGCGGAACCGGTGGGGATGGTGACGGAGTCTGCGCCATTATGACCCTGGCGGCTGGGAGTTTGCTGGGTGGAGACGGATTCGGCTGCGCCGGCCGGGTCGCCGTCGTCGGCGGCCAGCTGCCACTCCTCGGCGAGGAGCTTGCGGACGGCCTGGGCCTCGGCGGCCAGTCGGTGGTCCTCACCGCGTGCCAGGAGCCCGTATTCCACCATGGTCCGGCCGTCCTCGTGGGTCCCGGTGCGGACCCACACGCGGCGGCGGTTGACGTACAGCGAGACGATGAGTCCTGCCACGGCCAGGAGGGCGAAGATCAGGGCGGAGACCTGGCCGGGGTTGTGGTGGATGTCCACACCGACGTACCGCTTCACGCCGTCGAACGTGATGCTGCCCTTGCCGTCCGGAAGGGTGTGGGTGCTGCCCGGTGCCAGGGTGATGCCACCGGCGGCCAGGTTGCGATTGTTCAGCGGGGTGAGGCCCTTGACGTCCAGTTCGAAGACGTTCTGCGGTGCACCGTTATCTAGGCCAAGGTCCCCGTAGTAAGAGTTCAGGGTCAGCTGCGGGTTGAACAGGTCCGGATCGCCGCTGAAGGAAATTCCTTTGTCCGTGACGAACGCGGTGGGCAGGAAGAACCCAACGAAGCCCAGTTGCTCCGGCCGCGCATCGGGGACCTTGATGACCACGGAGGAATAGTAGTTCTCGCCCTGGAGCTTGGCTACCACGGGACCCTGCATGGCTACATTGCCGGCGCCGTCGCGGATGGTCACCACGGGTGCATAGCCGTTGCCGGTGAGGTAGATGCTGGTGCCGCCCAGGGTGACGGGGTCGTTGACTTTAAGTACTTCCTGCTTTGCAGGCGCGTCCGGCGTTTCCTTGGTGGTGACCTGGGCGTTGAAGTCGATGGGCTGGCCGAACTTGCCCGGGGATTCGCGGTCGAACGTGACGTCGAATTTGTCCAGCTGGATGGAGTAGGGCTGCAACTGGCTGGACTGGAAGTTGGTGCCGGGGGTGAACTGGTCGTAGCCCACCAGGGTGTTCACGAACGTGTCGCCCTCGACGAGGATGCGTTGGCCGCTGTAGCCGAACAGGCCGCCGATGGCGACGGATACCAGCACGCCGATCAGCGAGGTGTGGAACACGAGGTTCCCCACCTCCTTGGCGAAGCCCCGCTCGGCACCCAAAGAAGGCCGCGCGCCGTCGTCGTCCCGCACTTCAACGCGGTAGCCGCGCTTCCGGAGCAGCCCCGCTGCGCTGTTGATGGCGTCCGACGCCGGAAGGCCGGCGTCGGCGGGCACCACCAGGGTGCCGTACTCGGGGAGGCGGGAGAGCCTTTTGGGGGTCCGCGGCGGCTGGGATCGCACGGCCTTGTAGTGGGCGGTGGCGCGCGGCACCACGCAGCCGATCAGCGAGATGAAAAGGAGGATGTAGATGGCCGAGAACCACGCCGAGGAGTAGACGTCGAAGAGCTGCAGGGTGTCCAGCAGTTTTCCGTAGTCCCCGTTGTCCTTGATGTACTGCGTCACCACGAAGGGGTTGGCCGGGCGCTGCGGGAACAGCGAACCCGGCACGGCGGCAACCGCCAGCAGCAGGAGGAGGAAAAGCGCCGTGCGCATGCTGGTCAGCTGGGTCCAGGCCCAGCGCAGCATTCCCAGGGGTCCCAGGACGGGGAGGGCCGTGTCTGCCTTCGCGGCGGCTACGGGGGCCGGGGACTTTTTGTTTGCTTTCACGCGCTCGCTCATCAGATCGGCAACTTCACATCAGTTTGGAACCAGTACTGCAGTTCGGTGACCCAGGCGCCCCAGACGCCGCTGGCCATCAGGAGGCCCAGCACCACCAGGATGCCGCCGCCTATCCGCTGGATGGCCAGTCGGTGCCGGCGGAAAAAGGACATCACACCCATGCCCCGCCGGACGGCCAGGGCAATCAGCAGGAACGGGATGCCCAGGCCCAGGCTGTAGACGAACGCCAGGAAGGCGCCCTTGGCTGCGGAAGAACCGCCGGACAGGCTCAGCAGTTGGACCGCCGAGTAGGTGGGGCCGATGCATGGGGCCCAGCCCAGGCCGAACGTGAGGCCCAGCAGGGGCGCCCCCCACAGGCCGGCCGGCGGTTTCGCATGGATCTTGGCGTCGCGCTGCAGCCAGCCCAGACCGCCCATGAACACCACACCCATAATGATCACCAGGATCCCCAGGAGCTGGGTGATCCAGGCGTTCTGGGAGCCTGTGATCAGGGTGCCGAGCTGGCCGAAGGCGCCGCCCAGGAGCACAAAAATCACCGAGAACCCCAACACGAACAACCCGATTCCCGCGAACATCCGGCCGCGCTTCTGCTTCTGCAGGTCCACGCCGCTCAGGCCGGTCACGTAACCCAGGTAGCCAGGCACCAAGGGCAGCACGCAGGGCGACAGGAAGGACACCAGGCCGGCGAGCAAAGCCACCGGAATGGCGAGCAGCAGCGAGCCGCTCAGGATGGTTTCAGCGAAGGGGCTGTTCACGGTCCGGGGCCGCCGCTACTCTGCCACGGCGGCGGCAATGAGGGCTTTGAGGGTGCCCTTCTGGATTTCGCCAAGCACGCGCGAGGCCACCCGGCCCTGCTTGTCCAGGACCAGCGTGGTGGGGACTGCCCCCGGGGGGACAATCCCGGACACCGCCAGGAGCACGCTGCCGTTTTTGTCGTCGAAGCTGGGGTAGGTCAGGTTGAAGGTCTTGTCGAAGGCCTCAGCCGTGGCTTTTTCGTCGCGGAGGTTGACGCCGAAGAACTGCACGCCCTGGTCCTTGAACTCCTGGTGCAGCTCTTCCAGGAGGGGCGCTTCCACCCGGCAGGGGGCGCACGCGGCGAACCAGAAGTTCAGCACCGTCACCGTGCCCTGGAAGTCTTCGGGGGTGACTGTGGTGCCGTTGAAGAGGGTGCCGTTGACTGCGACGGCGGATTTGCGGTCGTCCGCCGCGAATTCCGTCACGGAGCCATCCCCTGCGATGTAGTTCTTGTTGTCGCCGGCCTTGGCCTGCTTGGCGAGGGCGTCCTCCTGCGCGCAGGCGGAGAGCCCGAGAGTGAGGGCTGTCAGGGCGGCGCCGCCGGCGGCCAGGACGGCGCGGCGGGACGCAGGGCGGCGCCAATCAGGGCGCGGTGCAGTTGTCATCTCACG
>JBDTQQ010000305.1:0-4149 GCA_039932075.1 Pseudarthrobacter sp.
GCGACGTCAAAGTCGTAGTAGAAGCCGTCCGTAATGTAGGGGCCGATGCCGAGCTTGGCGTCGGGGCGCAGCTGCTGGACGGCCTGGGCCATCACGTGGGCGGTGGAGTGGCGGAGCACGTTCAGTCCGTCCGGGGAATCGATGGTGACACCCTCGATCTCGGCGCCGTCGGTCAGCTCCTGGTCCAGGTCCTTCAGCTCGCCGTTGACGCGGGCAACAACAACGTCGCGGCGCTCAAAGAAGAGTTCCGCACCGGTTGTCCCGGTAGTCACCTTGGTCTCTTCGCCATCGACGATGAGGGTGATCTGCTGGGCATCTGACACGGGTGTCTCCTATTCAAAGTTTAGGCTTCATAGCTTGCGGCATACGGGGACCACAGCCAGCCACCGTCAATGCTATCGGTTTCGCCAGAGGCCGACCAACGGGACCCGCTGGCACAGGCGGATCGTCAGGGCACCCGGATGGGGCTCAGCCGCCCATTCCGGTGATGGCCAGGCTTCGGCTGATCCCGTCCAGGGGATGCGGCACATCCGTTCGCTCCATCCCGTTTTCCGGGAACGGCAGTGTTTCCACCTTGCTCAGGTCCCAGGCCATGCTGGCGCTCAGGCTGATTCCCCGTGGACCTGTCCTCCGTGTGGTGCCGCGGATGAGCAGCAACCTGGTGCCGAACAGCAGCAGTCCCGCCTGTTCCTGGGCTTCGTGGAAGAACACGGAGTCGATGCAGCCGGTGCCGTCATCGATGCTGATGAACACTACACGCCGCCCGCCGCGCATGGGCGGGGTCTGGGTGGCGATGCGCACCCCGGCCACCAGAACCTCTGAGCCGTTGCGCAGGCCCAGCAGCTTGTCGGCGGTGGTGACACCCAGCCTGTCCAGCATCGGCCGGTGGCTGTCCATCAGGTGCCCGCTGACATCAATGGCCATCAGGTCAAGTTCAGCCCGGACGGTGTCCACCAGGGTTGGGGCAGGCAGGCCAGGCTTGAGGTTCCGCAGTTCCACATCTCCCAGCGGCAGGGCCAGCTGCCCTTCCATCACCTCGGCCCCCTTCCGGGTACCGCCGGCAGCCTGGAGCTGCTGCAGATGCTGGACGAGGTCCGCGCGGTTGGCAGTACCGCCCGACTCCCGGTGCAGGGAATCAAAGGCTCCCAGCTGCGCGAGCCTTTTGATGCTGGGCTTGCTGAGCCTGGACCGGGCCCTGAGATCAGCAAGGGAGTCGTAGGGCTGGCCGGCAACAATCCTCTTAAGCTCGGCCACTGAGAGGCCGTAGATGCCGTTGAGGCTCAGCCTGATCCCCAGTTTGCCGGCATCGGCCCCGTCCGCCACCCGTTCCACCCGGTACTCGGCCTGGCTGCGGTTGATGTCCAGGGGAAGGATGGGAATACCCAGGCGTCGGGCCTCGGACACCAGCAGCCGTTTGGGATACATGCCGGGATCGTGCTCCCACAGCCCGGCCAGGAATGCCTCGGGATGGTGCGCTTTCAGCCAGGCGGACTGATAGGTGGGAACCGCAAATGCCGCGCCGTGTGCCTTGCAGAAACCAAAGCTTCCAAACGCTTTCAGCGTTCCCCAGACGTTGTCCACCACTTCCGGCGAATACCCCTTGATACGCGCTTCCCTGCGGAAGAACTCTTCCACTTTCAGCTCCAGGACCTCATTGCCGAGGGCCCTGCGGAATTCGTCGGCCCGCGCCAGTCCGCAGCCGGTCATGACGTTGAAGGTCTTGAGGATCTGTTCGTGGAAGACGGTGACGCCGTGTGTTTCCTGCAGGACGGGTTTCAGGTCAGGGTGCGGATAGACTTCCGGCGCGAAGCCGTGCCGGTGTTCCAGGAAAGGCCGCACCATGTCCGATTTCATGGGCCCCGGCCGGAACAGCGAAATGTCGATGATGAGGTCGTTGAACTCACGCGGGGCCATCTTGCCGATCAGTTCCCGCTGGCCAGGCGACTCAATCTGGAAGCATCCCAGGGTGTGGGTGCTGCGGATCAGCTCGAAGGTGGGCTCATCATCCAGGGGGACAGCGTTGAGGTCGATGTGGCCGTTCTCAGCGATGTAATCGGGACCGGAGCCATCAGACCCTGCAGGGTGGGCACCGGCCGCCACCACTTCCGCTTTGGAAGGATGGATCCGGATGACTTCCCGGATGGCGAATGCCATGGCGCTCTGCATCCTGACCCCCAGCACATCCAGTTTGAGCATGCCCATGGGATCCATGTCGTGTTTGTCGAACTGGCTCATAGGCAGCCCCAGCCCGCTGGGCTGGACAGGCGTCCGGTCAAGCAGCGTGGCATCGCCAAGGATCACACCACAGGGGTGCATGGAAATATGGCGGGGCAGCCTGTCGAGGCGTTCGGTGAGGTCCACCAGCAGGTCAAGCTGCTGGTTTTCGGCGAAGCCGCGCTGTTCCACCCGCCCGGCGAATTCCCGGAGTTCAGGCTTTTCAACCAGTGCTTCACGGAATTTCCGGGCTGAAAAACGCCACAGCTGTTTGGCGATCTCGCCGACGTCGTCATCATCCATGCCCAACGCCATACCTGCATCCCTGACCGCGCCGCGTGCCCGGTACCCGTTTTGCATGCTCATCAGGGTGACCCGTTCAGCACCAAACCGGTCAAAGATCTTCCGGTACACGTTATGCCGTTCGGCGCTTTCGACGTCGATGTCGATGTCCGGCAACGTTGCCCGGTCCTGGGACAGGAAGCGTTCGAAGATCAGGTCATGCTGCAGCGGGTCCACCTGGCTGACGCCGATCAGGTAGTTGACCAGGCTGGAGGCACCGGAACCGCGGGCGGCTGCCCGCACTCCCATGTCCAGGATCATGCGGGAAACTTCCGCCACCGTCAGGAAATAGGAGGAAAATCCGAGGTTCCGGATGATCCCCAGCTCGTGCTCCAGCCGCGAGCGCATTTCCTTGTGTGCCGGGCCGGAGATGCCAGGGAACCGCCTGCCTATCCCTGCTTCACAACGCTGTACCAGTTCAAGGTGCGCGTCCTGGCTGATGCCGATGACCGACGCCTCCGGAACCACGGGCTGTTTCCATCCCATGTCACTCACCGGGTCTATCCGGCAGTAGTCGGCGAGCGCCTCAGTTTGTGCCATCAGTTGTTTGAGGTCAGCTGTGCCATACCCTGCGGCGCGAATGATTTCCTTGCCCAGCTGAAGCATCTGCCCTGCTGATTTGAGCCAGGCCTGGCCGTTGGGTTGGAGCAAAGGTTCGGCTGCCAGTTCGGCAGGGACTTCAGTGTCCGGGCTGAGTCGAGCACGTCCGCCGTGGCGGCGCCGTCCTCCGCGCAGTAGCGGACAGCGTTAGTGAGGACTGCCGGGACATGGTGTTCTTCGGCGAGTTTGAGCATGCGCACTGCGTGGGCGGTGCTCAGGGGTGTGCCAGGGGTGGTGAGTTGGGAAACGACTTCTGCCACCAGGCTTCCGGCGGGCATGGCTTCCAGCCAGCGTTTGAAGAGTGTGCGTGGGCGCAGGTAGCGCCGGCCGCCCATGGCCCGTCCGACATCTGAATCCGGACCGATCAGGACGGTCAGGACCGGCTTCAGCGTCTGGGGGTCAAGGGTCCGGGAGGCGAGTTCGGCGCGGGTGACCGCTACGGGCACGGCTCCCCCGGCTTTGCCTGAAGTGCGGGCATGGGCATCCGATACCAGCCGGCACAGGGCACGGTAGCCCGCCCCGTTGTTATGTCCCCGGGCAAGTACCACCACGCGGCCCGCGAGCTGCGTGCGGTGATCACCGTCGTCGTCGAAGACCGCGAGGTCCACTCCCACAATGGGATCGATGCCCGCAGCCATGCATGCTTTGAGGTGTTTGATGGTGCCGTACAGGCCGTCGCGGTCCGTGCACGCTAGCGCTGACGCGCCGTCCGCCGCGGCAACCTGGGCGAGCTCCTCAGGCCAGGAAACCCCGTAGTGCGCGCTGAAAGCGGTGGAAACGTGGAGGTGGGTGAAGCTCATGCTGTTCGTGAACGGAGTGCGTCGTGGATCCGGAGCAGCCGCCAGCGGCCGCTGCCGAGATGCCGGGAAAGGTCCAGGGTGAGCGGCTCGCCGGCATCCTGCGGGTCCAACCGGACCTGGACGCGCCAGATCTCGGGGTCCACCAGTCCTGGGCCGCTGCCCAGCGGTGCTCGGCGCTCCTCAGCCCACCACT
>JBDTQQ010000306.1:0-4140 GCA_039932075.1 Pseudarthrobacter sp.
CCCAGCTTTCCAGTGTCCCGCCCGCCCGACACTGACACCACGAGTTCGCACGTCGCCCCGGTGCCATGCTTCAGGGCGTTTGTCAGCCCTTCCTGGATGACGCGATACGCCTCGCGGGCAAGCAGCGCCGGCACCGCCGACGTATCGCCGGTGACCTGCAGTTCCACAAGGAACCCCGTAGAGCGGTACCGGTCCACCAGCTCCTGCAGCTCTGTGAGCGGACGAGGGTCCGGGTCCGTCGTCCGGCGTGGGATCGAACCGGCCGCGGGCAGGGGCTGCGGGTACCGGACCCCAGTCCCCGGACCTGCTGATGCCCCGCCCTCTTCGGGATCAACAGGTGCCCGGAGCACGCCCAGTACCTGGTCCAATTCTTCCAAGGCAGTCCTCCCTGCGTTCTCCACGGCAACCATGGCCGCGGCTGCTTTGGCGGGGTCCGTCGTAACCAGCCGATGCGCGGCAGCTGCCTGGAGGGTGGTCACCGTCAGGGCATGCCCGATCGAATCGTGGAGTTCCCGCGCGAGTTCATGGCGCCGCGCAAGTTCAAGGGACCGGCGTTCGGCGGTGGCCAGTTTTTCCAGCTCCGAGGGCCCCAGGAGCAGCACCGCCCAGGTGCCCAGTTGGCTGGCGACACCGATGAGCAGTGCCACGGCACCCGCGCATGCAACGAGCAACGCCCACACGCCAACGGCGGGATCCGCACCCGGCAGGACCTGGGACGCGAGCGGACCGGCCACCGCCATCCCGCCGGTGAAGGGAGCAATGGCGTATAAGGCCAGGACCGGGATGACAACTACGAGCACCACCACGGCGAGCGCCCCCGCTGCCAGGTGCACCAGGAACCAACCGGAGCCGCGGGCGACGTCGCCAAGCCGGACGGGCCCGGTTGGTTCGGTCAGTGCGGTCCCCAACAGTTCATTGGCCGCGGTCCGTTCCAGGGTCCTCATGACCTTCAGCGTGGCCGGAACGGCCAGCAGGCCTGCTCCGATTATCAGTGCGCTCGGCACCGCCAACGGATTGTTGCCTGCGAACGTCCACAACTGCACTATCCACGTCACCAACGCGGCGTACGGCACCGAAAGTAACCCGCCGATCATGAGGAAGACAGCCGTCCGCGTTGCTGCGGCCGGCCGTCCCCCTCTCGACTTTGTGACGGTCACGGTCAACATTGTTCCCTATCAGCCGATTCGACGGCAGTCACGGCAAGCGCCGCGGCGGCGCAGGTAGTATGCCAGAGCGGCCGCGGCCAAGGCCACGCCCCACACCGGCCACAGGAATGCGGGCCCGAAAGGAGCCCAGTTGGTGGGGCTGAACGCCGGAACGATTCCGTCTGAAGGCGTTCCTGCCATCATGATCATGGACACCGAGGCGGGGATGATCGCCATCGCAACGAACGTGGCGGGAACGACTGCGAGCCCGATGGGCACACGCCTGCCGGACAGTCCCGGAATCCAGCGCGGGAAAACTTCGCCCCACCGTTGCACCAGCCCCAGGGTGAGCACGGCGCCCGCAAGCGCCATCCCGCCGAGGCCCAGTGCGCTCGTATCCATGCCCCGGGACACCATGATGCCGTGGACGGCGGGATCCACGCCGAGCGGGAACCCGAAGGCCCAACAGATTCTGGTGACGGCATAGACCAGGGGCACCGCCACCGCAACCAGCACCGCGACCCGGCCCCACCGGGCGGCGGCTGCCGCGCTGAACGGTCCGTGCACGGTGGCCTCGTTCCGGCCGCAACGCCGGCAGGCTCCACTGTAGTTCCGGTCCACTGCCACAGCCAGGAACACCCAGAGGGCTGCGCCGGCGGCGAGGGCCAGCAGGTTCAGCAGCGATGCGTCCAGAAGCCTTGGCAGGGCTTCCTGGACCTGCGGGTCGGAAGAAACCTTGGCCAGAAGGACCGGGATGTATCCGAGGACCGACAACAGCCGGGCGTCGCCAACAAGAACCATGGCGACAAGGCACATCGCCACGGCCATGACGGTCACCGCGGCCTTCAGGCCCGCTGGCGGCCTTTCCATCCTGTTCCCGGTGGCGGACAACGCGGCAAGCACCGCTGCAACGCCGGCGAGCACCACCAGGCCCCAGCCGACTGCCGACTGCGGTGCGTTGAAGAGGAAGGAAGTGGAGTAGGGATCGGCGTCGCCCACGGGGAACGGTTTGCCGGAAGATCCCCAAACGAGGCCGGTAACGCCATAGATTGTAGCGAGGAGGGCGATGCAGGATGCCAGGAGGTTGCGGCGGGCATTGCGACCCGCACGCGGCAACAGTTTTCCGCGGGCTTTCGTTTTGTTTGTAGTCATGGTTCCACCATCCCGTTCGGGGAGCCGCCCTTCCTCCCCGGAAAGGGTGGTCCTCTTCCCCCATTCGGGGGAACCGGCAGTAGGGGGTCCTTGCACCTCGGTGCGGTTCCTTGCGCACTATGTTACTCATGAGTAACATAGTGCCTACTGCCGGCCGGACGAGTGCTGCGCCTTTGCCCTCCGGCCGGCGCCAATGTCTCGATGAGGAGTAAACGTGAGCCACCACGGAAGCAGCGGATCTCCGCGCACTGTCCGCGACGTCGTTTTTGTTGACGGCGTCCGCACCCCCTTCGGGAAGGCCGGCGAGAAAGGCATCTATGCCGGAACCCGTGCCGATGACCTGATGGTTAAGTGCATCCGCGAACTCTTGCGCCGCAACCCCACCCTGCCCGCGGCGCGGATCGACGAAGTGGCCGTAGCCGCCACCACCCAGACCGGAGATCAGGGCCTGACGCTCGGCCGCACGGCCGCCCTTCTGGCCGGGCTCCCCCGCACGGTGCCCGGCTTCGCCATAGACAGGATGTGCGCCGGGGCAATGACCGCAGTCACCACGACGGCGAGCGGCATCGGCTTCGGCGCGTACGACGTCGTGATTGCCGGGGGTGTGGAGCACATGGGCAACCACCCGATGGGCTCCGGCGCCGATCCGAACCCGCGCTTTATGGCCGAGCGCCTGGTTGATCCGGCCGCCCTGAACATGGGCAATACGGCAGAAAACCTGCACGACCGTTTCCCCGATATCACCAAGGAACGCACTGACGCCTACGCTGTTGCCTCCCAGGACAAGCTGGCGAGGGCTTACGCCCGCGGGCAGATCCAACCTGACCTGGTCCCCGTTGCGGCCCTGAAGCCGGGCCAGGGCTGGACGCTGAACAGCGTCGACGAGCCGCCCCGCCCGGGTACCACGCTGGAGGACCTCGCCGCCCTTCGCACGCCATTCCGCGCGCACGGCCGGGTGACGGCAGGCAATGCAGCCGGACTGAACGACGGCGCCACCGCCGCGGTCCTGGCATCCTCCGAGGCCGCCGCGGAACTGGGCCTGCCCGTCAAGATGCGCCTGGTCAGCTACGCGTATGCGGGAGTCGAGCCGGAGGTCATGGGCATCGGCCCCGTTCCCGCCACCGAAAAGGCATTGAAGAACGCGGGCCTCACCATAGAGGACATCGGGCTTTTCGAGATCAATGAAGCCTTTGCCGTCCAGGTCCTGAGCTTCCTGGATCACTTTGGAATTTCCGACGACGATCCCCGGGTTAATCGCTACGGCGGCGCCATTGCGGTGGGCCACCCGCTGGCCTCCTCCGGCGTCAGGCTGATGAACCAACTGGCGCGGCAGTTCGAGGAGGACTCTTCCGTCCGCTACGGCATCACCACCATGTGCATTGGCCTGGGCATGGGCGCCACCGTCATCTGGGAAAACCCGCGCCACGCGAAATACACCGACTACAGCGGCGCCGTCGCAGCAGCGGCCCACGAAGCAACCACTGAAGCAACCACCGAAGGAGCTGCCGTATGAGCGCCGCAGATTTCACCAAGCTTGCCGAACTCTTTCCGAATGAAACTGTGACGCACTCCTACGTCCAGGACGTCGAACTGCCGGCGGCGTCCGGCCGGCAAAGCCCTGGAGTGGTTGCACTGATCACCCTGGACAACGGCTTGGACCACTCGAAGCCCACCACCTTGGGCCCGAACACCCTGGTTGAGCTGGGCACCGTCCTGGAGGGGCTAAAGGAGCGTGCGGCCCGCGGTGAGATCGTCGGCGTCGGCATCACCGGCAAGCCGTATTTCCTGGTGGCCGGCGCAGACCTGTCCGCGGTCAAGTCGCTCGATAACCGCGAACATGGCC
>JBDTQQ010000307.1:0-4135 GCA_039932075.1 Pseudarthrobacter sp.
GGCTACTTCGTGGGGCTGGAGCGCGCGACGTCGGCCGCGTTGGTTGAGGCGCTCATCAACAGTGCCGCACCCAGCATGTGGGCGCCCACCAGCAGGGCGGGGATCCCGTTGTAGTACTGCGTGAAGCCGATGACCGCCTGCAGCAGCGTGACAGCCAGCAGCAGGACCGTCGCCGTGCGGAACGAACCCGGTACGCGGCGGGTAGACACCAGCACGAGCGCGAACAGCGTACCGGCCGTGACCAGGTAGGCCGGGACGGCATGGATGTGGGAGAAGAGGTCCCAGTCCAGCCCGTTGCGCGGCGCGTCGGCATCTCCGGCATGTGGACCGGCACCGGTCACCACTACGCCGAGGATGACCGCAAGACCGGAGAAAAGCGCGACGGCGGCGGTCACCGGGCGCAGTACGCCCGGCAAAGCGGGGAGTGAGGTGGTGGCAAAACGCCCGGTCCGCCCGTAGGCCCGGTTCACCAGCAGGGTGGCGATCACAACCAGCGCCATGGACACCAGGAAGTGCAGGCCCACCACCCAGGGATTGAGGTTGGTCAGGACGGTAACACCACCGATAACCGCCTGTGCGGGGATGCTGGCCAACAAGCCCAAGGCCAGCAGGAACAGGTCGCGGCGCTCCTTGCGCAGGTTCCACAAGTACACCAGCATCAGCACAGCGACTGCCGCTAGGGCAAAGGTCAGGAGCCGGTTGCCGAACTCGATGAACCCGTGGATTCCCATTTCTGCGGTGTTGACCAGGGAGGTGTCGGTACAGCGCGGCCAGGTGGGGCAGCCCAGCCCGGAGGCGGTCAGCCGGACCGCGCCGCCGGTGACCACCAGCAGGGTCTGGCCAACCAGTGAGGCCACAGCAAGGCGCCGTACGCGGGCGTCGACGGTACGGGGCAGCCGCGATGTCAGGCGACCGGCAAACTCAGGGAGGCGTGAAGCCGTGCTCACGGGTATCTCAATTCCACTTGAACCAACGGATGGCTGCCGCTCCGGCAAGGACTGTCCAGAGCAGCAGTATTAGGGCAGCACCAAAATTAACGGTGCCGAAGAGGAAGGCCTCGCGCAAGGCGGCACCCAGTGCGCCCGAGGGCAGGTAGTGCACGATTCCCTGGACGACGGCAGGCAGCCGATCGGCGGGAATCACGATGCCGCCCAGCGCGCCGAGCAGGATCCACAGCAGGTTGGTGATGGCCAGGGTGGCCTCGGGCCGGACAGTGCCGGCAACCAGCAGCCCGAGTGCGGTGAACGCCGCTGCACCCAGGACCAGTAACGCCAGGCCCGGCAGCCAGCCGGCAGCGGGCGGGCTCCAGCCGAGGGGCAGGGCCACTGCCGTGACCACGGCGACCTGAAGCGCGAGTACGGTCAGGACGGCCAGGACTTTGCCCGCAATAAGTCCGGGACGGCCCAGGGGCGTGGTGGAGAGGAAGCGAAGGACCCCGTACCTGCGGTCGAACCCGGTGGCGATGCCCTGGCCGGTAAAGGCAGTGGACAGTGCACAGAGAGCCAGGATGCCGGGGACCGCGATGTTGATGCGGCTGCCGCCGAGTCCGTCCAAGAGCGGTGTAACGGTCAGGCCCACCAAAGCGAGCAGCGGCAGGACCACCGCGAGGATGAGTTGCTCGCCGTTCCTGAGCATGGCGCCCGCTTCGTATTTCCCTTGGAGCAGGATGCGCCGGAAGAGTGTCGCGGGCTGTTGGCGTACAACGGCGTCCGGGGTGGCGGTCATCGGATTTCCTTTCCCGAAACATCCAGGAAGACGTCTTCGAGGCTGCGCGCTGCGAGGCTAAGCGAGCTGGGCATCACCCCGTGGGCGGCCCACCATGAGGTGAGTGCAGCCAGGTCCTGGGGGGTGAGCGGTCCATTGGCAACATAGCTGCCGGCGCGGGTTTCGCTGACGGTAATGGTCTCGGGAAGGATCCCGGCAAGGTTGAGCCCCGCCTCGGCTTCGAAGAGGAGAGTGCGGATGTGCTCGCCGGACTCGACGGCGGGCGTCCGCTGGAGAAGCTGCGCAACGGTACCTTCCGCAACATTCCGGCCGGCGTCGATGATGTAAACGTAGTCGGCCAGCCGCTGCGCGTCGTCCATAAGGTGCGTGGTGAGGATGATTCCCATTCCGGCGTCCCGGAGCTCCGCGATGAGCTCAAAAACCAACTGCCGCGACTGCGGGTCCAGTCCCGCGCTGGGTTCGTCCAGGAACAGGACCTCCGGACCGCCAATGAGGGCCGCTGCCAGCGCCAGCCGCTGCTTCTGGCCGCCGGAGAGCCGGCGCACGGACGTCCGGGCGAAGGAATCAATACCGAGCCGATCAACGAGTTCATCAACGGAACGCGGCCGGGCGTACATCCCGGCAATGTGGCGCAGGAGGGGAATGGGCCTGGCCGACGGCGGGAGCCCACCGTCCTGGAGCATCACGCCAACACGGGAACGCAGCTCTGCCCCCGAACGGCCGGGATCCTGTCCCAGCAGCGAGATGGTTCCACCGCTGCGTGCCTGCAAGCCCTGGGCACATTCGATGGTAGTGGTTTTCCCGGCACCATTGGCGCCCAGCAGTGCAGTCACTTGGCCGCGTTCGGCGATGAGCGAGACGCCGCTCACCACCCGGAGCATTTTTCCATCCAGGCTGGCCAGCGGACCAACATCCTTAATTAACCCGCTGATGGACAGAACCGGGGATTCGGGGGATCGCACCCCAGCATTCTACGGGATGTAGTACTTCGGCCGGTTCCCGGGCCCCGGCACAGGTCAGCCTCGCCTTACTGGATCGGAGGAACAAATTACGACATGATTGTGTTGTGTATTCCATGACCAACACCACTGCTGCGCCTTTCGCCGGGCACGGAGCGCCGCGCACCACCCAGGACCGCGGCCACGCCGCCGTTTCGCCGGTGGCGGACCCTGACGAGCGTACCCGGGACCGCGTGCTGGGTGCCGTGCTGGAACATGGACCCATCAGCGCCGCGGAACTCGGCGACATGCTCGGCTTCACACCCGCCGCCGTCCGCAGGCACCTTGACCATCTGGACCGCAGCGGTGTCATTGAAGTCAAACGCGTAGCCAAGGCCGGCGCCGGCGCAGGACGCCCCGCGCGGCGCTACGTTTTGAGCTCCCAGGGCCAGTCAACGCTGGGCAATGACTACCTTGATATCGCCACCCTAGCGCTCAAGCAGCTCCAGGAGATGGCGGGCGACGACGCCGTCCGTGCGTTCGCCGTCGAGCGCTTTTCGGAGATGGAACGCCGCTACGCACCGGAGATCGAGCAAGCCGGTCCGGACATCACTGCACGTGCCCGGGTTTTGGCCGAGGCACTCACCCGCGACGGCTTCGTGGCTTCAGCGGCGTCGATTGAGGCCAAAGCCCCGCTTCCGGCCGCGTTGTCCAGCGTTCAGCTGTGTCAGGGGCACTGCCCCATCCAGCAGCTCGCCGCCCACTTTCCTGTTTTCTGCGACGTGGAGACCGACGTGTTCTCCCGGCTGGTCGGCGTCGACGTACGCCGCCTGTCCACCCTGGCGCGCGGCGGGCACGTCTGCACCACCCACATACCCACAGGCCGGCTGGCTGCAGAGGGACCCCGAGTCCCGCATGCAGCCCCCGCCAGCCTGAATGAAGTAACCAACCATCAGCAAGAAAGGCCGTGATGACGGACCAACTATCAGAGAAAGCGGTAGCCGAAGACACTGTGATCTCGGAGATTCTGGAAAAGAATCCCGAGCTCCACGGCATCGGCACGTATGAGTACGGCTGGTCCGACAAGAACGACGTCGGAGCCAACGCCCGCCGCGGCATCAATGACGAGGTAGTCCGTGACATCTCGGACAAAAAGAGCGAACCCGAGTGGATGCTTGACCTTCGCCTCAAGGGCCTGAAGTACTTCGACCGCAAGCCCATGCCCACCTGGGGCGCAGACCTCTCGGGCATCGACTTCGACAACATCAAGTACTTCGTCCGGTCCACCGAGAAGCAGGCCGCCACCTGGGAAGACCTGCCCGAGGATATCCGAAACACGTACGAGAAGCTGGGCATCCCGGAAGCTGAGCGCAGCCGCCTGGTCTCCGGCGTGGCCGCACAGTATGAGTCCGAGGTTGTCTACCACCAGATCCGCGAGGACCTGGAACAGCAGGGCGTCATCTTCCTGGACA
>JBDTQQ010000308.1:0-4131 GCA_039932075.1 Pseudarthrobacter sp.
TCCGCGCCCTGACGGCGTCAAAATCGTCGCACTCGAGGTAGCCGATCAGGAGCCCATCCGCGCCGAGGAACAGCGAATAGTTGCGCCAGCCCGCAAGTGTCAAGCAATGCCCGGCCGTAGGCTTGAACCAGAAGAAACGCTGCACGCACGTTCGGAGGACCATGAATCGCTCGGCCAGCATTAAGGACGTCGCCAACCATGCCGGCGTGGCCGTGGGCACGGTGTCGAACGTCCTAAACTATCCGGACAGGGTGGCGCCGCGGACCAGGGAACGCGTGCAGCGGGCCATCGATGAGCTGGGCTTCGTCCGCAACGACGCCGCCCGCCAGCTACGCGCCGGCCACAGCAGGACCATCGGGCTGATCGTGCTCGATGTTGGCAACCCTTTTTTCACCTCGGTGGTGCGAGCTGCCGAGGATGCGGCCGCACTCCACGGCAGCGCCGTTTTGCTGGGCGACAGCGGCCACAACGCGGGCCGCGAATCCAACTACATTGACCTCTTCCAGGAGCAGCGTGTGCAGGGCTGCTGATCTCCCCCGTCGGAGACGTCACTGCCCGTATCGACCAGCTCCGCGAACGCGGCGTCCCCACCGTACTGGTGGACCGGCTCGCTGACGAGAGCAGGTACAGCTCCGTCTCGGTGGACGACGACGCCGGCGGTTACCTCGCTGCCCGGCACCTGCTGGACATCGGCCGCCGTCGGCTCGCCTTTGTTGGGGGTCCCACGTCGATCCGCCAGATCGCCGACCGCCTCCAAGGCGCCGAACGCGCCGTGAAGGAGGAGCCCGACGCCACCCTGGAGGTCCTCGATTCCGACGGACAAACCGTACTGGCAGGCCGCAGCGTGGGCAACATGCTGGTGGAGCGCGGTCGTCAGGAGCTCCCTGACGGCATCTTCTGCGCCAACGACCTCCTGGCACTCGGCGTAATGCAGTCGCTCGCCATGACGCACCAGCTGAGGATCCCCGCGGACATTGCCCTGATCGGGTACGACGACATCGACTTCGCCGTCTCCGCGGTCGTGCCGCTCTCTTCCATCCGCCAGCCCACCGAGGCGCTGGGACGCACCGCCATCGAGCTGCTCGCGGAGGAACTCGAATCCGACAATCCGAAGCACCGGGCCGTGATCTTCACCCCGGAACTGGTGGTGCGTCAGAGCACCGGCGCAGCCCAAAATACAGCCGGCGCTGCTGACATTAGCCTTTAGGGCGGGTGCCCTTAGCAGAGGCTTCTCCGGCCTTCTCCGCACCCGTCCGCGCGGCTGCAGATTCCTCTTGTCAGGTCCCTGAACCTGTGGGACTCTGCTGGTAAAGGCTAGAGGCCGGTGAGTCCAATGACACAAGGCACGGAGATTGACGGCACTGCCGTCGACGAACTGCAGACATCCTTTCGGGGCGAAATCGTCCTCCCGAATGATGCCGGCTACGACGATCACCGCAAGGTGTGGAATGGGTCGATTGACCGCCGGCCCGCCGTCATAGCCCGTTGCACCGGCGTCGCAGACATTCGCGCCGCCATCAGGCTGGCCCGCGCGCAGGGCCTGATCACCGCAGTGCGCGGCGGTGGCCACAGCTTTCCCGGATTATCCGTTTGCGACGACGGCATGCTCATCGATCTCAGTCTGATGAAGGGTATCCGAGTGGATCCCGAGGCGCGGACGGCACGTGTCCAGGCCGGCGTGCTCCTCGGGGAGCTTGATCGCGAGACGCAGGAGTTCGGGCTGGCCGTTCCCTCGGGAATCGTGACCCATACCGGAGTGGCGGGTTTGACCTTGGGCGGCGGCATTGGCTGGATCATGCGCAAGCATGGGCTCACCATTGACCAGCTGCTGTCCGTGGACCTGGTCACCGCCGACGGCGAGCTGGTGAAGGCCAGCGAGGAACATAACGCCGACCTTTTCTGGGGAGTGCGCGGCGGTGGCGGGAACTTCGGCATCGTCACCGAGTTCGAGTTCAGGCTTGTCCCCGTGGGCCCCCAGGTGATGGCGGGGCCGGTCTTTTGGGCCATGGAGGACGCCCCGGACGTGCTGCGGTTCTATCGCGAATGGATCTCAGACTGCCCCGACGAGCTCATGACAGTGGCCGTGCAGCGGAGGGCACCCGCCCTGCCCATCGTCCCGCCTGAGCTGGTCGGCAAGCACGTCATGGCTATCACCGCCTGCTACGCAGGATCAATCGAAGAGGGTGAGAGAGTACTGCGGCCGCTCAAGGAATTCGGCTCGCCCGTACTCGATTTCTGCCGGCCGAAGCCATTTCTGGAGCACCAGAAGATGTTCGATCCGTCCTTCCCCCACGGCTGGAATTACTACTTCCGCTCCTGTGATGTCGCAGCCCTTAGTGACGAGGTCATCGATATCGTCGCCGAGCATGGCAGCCGGATCGTGTCGCCGATAACCAGCATCGCCCTATGGCAGATGGGCGGGGCGGTGGCCCGGATTGACGACGATGCCACCGCGTTCAACGGACGGCAGGCCGGGTTCACGTTCAACATCAACGGCAACAGCAAGACCGCTGATGGCTTCGATGCTGAGCGCCAATGGGCCCGGGATTATTGGTCCGCCCTGGCACCCCACCACACCGGCGTCTACGTGAACTTCCTCATGGAAGAGGGCGAGGAGCGCGTCAGACAGGCATATGGGGCCGCCAAGTACGAAAGGCTAAAGGCCCTCAAACGCAAGTACGACCCCACGAACTTTTTCCGGCTCAACCAGAACATTAGGCCTGACTGACGAGCCGACTGACCCCTTTGTCACCGATGGCTTAAGACGTAGGAAGCCTTGCTAGGCGGCCATTGGCATTCCAAATAGTTCCTCGGCCCGCCTGACAAGGTGATCCGGCACGTCCATTTCCCCGCGGTGTCCGTCAGTCCCTAAGAAGACAGCACATCCGCGCGCGGCTCCGGCCAAGTCCAGGCCGCGGTCATACGTTAGCTGGGTTGCGCGCAGGTTCAACGGCAGGTCCCGGATCACGCCTTCCGCGTTGAGATAGACATGCCAGTCACCGCGCGTGATTGATTCAATATCGCCCTCAACCAGTTCCTGAAGGTTCTTCAAAGAGGCTTCGACCGGCGCGACGCGGACTGGTTCGCCGGTGCGGGCCGGGATTATCAGTGCTGTAAACATGGTGTTCATTTTTCGTCCTATGGCGTTAACTGCTGCCGAGATCCGGATGTTCCCGTCTCAGGGCGAGATACGACCTGCGTCGAGGCGTGCCACACAGCCCGGGCCCTTGACATGTAACCCTGGGATTGATGGCGGACTGCTCACCGTCGCCTTGCTGCCTGCGGACGTGAGCGTTTTTGCTGCCCGACTCGAGGACGTCGGGCATTCGTTCGCTGGCTGTTGATGGCCCGCTGGAGAACGGCAGTGCCTTGCGCGCAAATTCTTCCGGGCCGACGCGCCGCCTCCGCTCCCGCAATAGGAAAGAGACTCCCGACGCCGGCAATAATGTCAGAGCCTCACGGCAGAGTGTTCCCATGGAGGCCTTAACGGAGCAGCTTACGGGGAACGGCAGCAGTACCGCCGCGCTGACGCGCGCCGGGTCCCCTGTCGCCGAGGCTCCCCGCCGCGGAATTCCCGACGCCGGCAATAATGTCAGAGCCTCACGGCAGAGTATTCCCATGGAGGCTTTAACGGAACGGCTTGCGGGGAACGGCAGCAGTTCCACCATGCCTGCGCCGGCGAGCCTGGCAGCAGCGATCGCGGTGGTCCGCGCCGCAGTCGCTGCCGCCCCGGACCACCTGGCCCTGGCAGGCTATATCGAGGCCGCCGAATTCGCCGCCCACACCGAGGAGCTCTCCCGTTCCGCGGAGTACCTCCAGATCCTTTCCGCAGGGGCCGTGGACCGCACCCGAACCCAGGCCATCACCAACGCCGCGACCACCCGGACCACCAGGACCTGGACCACCGGCTGGGACAACGGCACCGAAACCCTGAACGAAACCGACACCGCCTGGCCCGCCGGCACCACCGCCGCTACCACCGACCCTGTCCCCCGGTCCCCGGCCGACGACGGCTGCAAGACCACCGCCGAGTTCCTCCGCCTCCGCCTGCGGATCGGGCTCGGCGAAGCCAAACGCCGCCTCCACCTCGCCCACGCCATCCTCCCCGACACCACCCTCACCGGCGACCGG